>NZ_JANDMF010000012.1:0-15548 GCF_031626875.1 Clostridium sp. SHJSY1 | reverse complement strand
ACATCTTCTATAGTGTCAGTATAGTTATTATTAGAATAATTATTTTCTACATCTTCTATAGTATCTGTATAGTTATCATCATAATTAGTATCAAGCTCAGGCTCAGCATCTACCATACTATCAGAATAATTATTTGTATCATAACTATCATCATTATTAACATAATCATTTTCAGATGATGAGGAATAAGAATTTTGAGGACTATATTTATCAATTAAATCAAATATTTCCTTAGTAGATAAAGAAGATACTTTCCATGATTTTAATAAGTATTTTCCGATATCTTTTTCTTTTTTTATTCTTATAGCTTTCTTCTTTTCTTGTAATTTTTTAATTTGTTGTTCGATTGAATTTAAGTTACTCTTTTTAGTCATATTAACATCCTTCCGCAAAATATTATGAAAGTATTATATCATGTTTATCACATAAAGGGAAAACATAGAACAATATGTAATAAAAATTTAATGAAATTGTAGAAAAAATAAGTTTTATAGCAAAAAAAGATAGTTGCAATATATGTATTTCAATGATTTAAAAAATACTTCAAATTTAACTATGCTTCGAATTTCAGTTAGTAAATAAATTAAAAAATATTTTGAGTTATTCTTGTTACTTTTTCAGATTAAATTTCTTTAAAAAACAAGAGTTTAAATTACTATGTAAATACTTAGTTATTTAGTAGTAAAAATCAATAATATAATTTTAAAATTTAAATATAGTGAATTTTAAATTTTTGTTCCTTAGAAAATATAAAATCCGTATGTCTTAAAAATGAAATTAATTACAAAACGCCATCCAAAAAAGAAGAGACAGGGATTATAGCATCTAAAGAAGAACTTAGATATCTTGATACGATATTTCATAAGAAATATTCAATGTTTTTAGATATATATATCATAAATAAGTATGTGGAATTAAAGGACTTATCTTTACAAACTGAAGAAGTTGTTGATGCAAAAAAAAGTAACTAATAAAGAGTTGATTGAAATGAATAAAAAAGGCTTAGTTACTAAGTTAGATTGGGAAGTATTTAATGTTTACCTAAAATATATAAATGAAGGCTAGGTAATTTGTAAATATAATAAACCTATGATAGTATATAAGGACAATAACGAATGGAGGAAATTATCTATGAATAATCTACCTATTTGTCCAAAATGTAAATCAGAATATACATATGAAGATGGCAATTTATTAATTTGCCCAGAATGTTCTTATGAGTGGACATTAGAATCAGGAAATGAAAATAATCAGGATGAAAAAGTCATTAAAGATGCAAATGGCAATATCTTAAATGATGGTGATTCTGTAACAATAATAAAAGATCTTAAAGTTAAGGGAAGTTCATCTGCTTTAAAGAAGGGTACAAAGGTAAAGAATATACACTTAGTTGATGGAGACCATAATATTGATTGTAAAATTGATGGCTTTGGAGCAATGAGTTTAAAATCAGAATTCGTAAAAAAAATATAAATTTAATTAAAAAAAAAGATCCTAGCAAAATTTTTGACTAGGGTCTTTTTGATACAAGTTTATTTTTTATATGTAGTTTGTTTATTGATTTGAGCATGTTTGTCTATTTTAGACTTTTGCTCAAAATTCTTCTGAGCAGCTGCACCATCTTTTTGGAACTTCTTATAATCATCGAAGAAGAACATATCATTTAATATATAATCATAATAGAAAAAGCTGATTTTACTGTCCATTTTTTTAATCATAGCTGCTTGTAAACTAGCATCACTTATTGTACAAATTGGTCCAACTGGCAGGCCAGCAACATTATAAGTGTTATAGTCACTAACTTTCTTTGTGTCTTCAGTTGTTAAAAAAGGTCTTTGATATCCTAATGCATATTCAGCTGTAACACAACTTTGAAGTTTTGTATTACTAGCTAATCGGTTTAAGAAAACTGTTGCTACTTCATTTTGATGAGTACCAGATAAACATTCAGCTTCCACCATAGCTGCCAAGGAGAGCTGTTTTTGTGGTGTCAAATTATTTGAGCTAGTATTAGATGAAAGAATCTTGTTATAACGTTTTTCAGATTCCTCAACCCAAGTAGACATTTCTTTCTCTAAAGTAATATCTTGAGTGATTTCGTATTCACCTGGTGGAATCATTCCTTCCATGCGACGAAAATCTTTAATTGCTGGATTTATCAGTGTATTTGAATTTGCTGCTGCTAAAGTTTTTTTCACATCTTCTTGAGAGAGAGAGAAAACTTTGCTGATTTGAGGAATTATATCCCTTTCAAGCATATCCCCCCCTTTAACATTGATTACACCAAGTACAGGATTTTCAACTATAGTAGTTTCAGCTTCAGTCTCTGCATCAGTTTCAGCTTCTACTGTAGCTGTTGAAGAGTTGAAAGGTAAAAATCCAACAACTAAAAATAGAGAACATACTAGTAGAATTGTTATCCAAAAGTTAAGTGGAAATTTCAGAGCTGATAGTATTTTGTTATTTTTTTCATTTGATTCATTCATTAAGATTACCCCCATAATATGATTTTTGTATATAAATTTTCTTAGGCATGTCCAAATTTGCAACTATAAACAGCTTTAGTGACTTAGTTTTATAAGAACAATATGCTAGGTATAGTCTATCAAAATTTGTTACCTATTGGCAAGTGTTATACAACCTTAACTCATGGAAAGTTGTAGAGTTTTACACATTTAATTAAATTATAGTAAAACAACTTTCAATAATTTAGTAGCATCTTGATTATAAAAGGGAAAAAATACAAAATAAAAGATACTGCAATAAAGTATATAATCTATTTAATCTATTTATCTTCATATAACAAATATTCATAAATGAAAATTTCAGAATGATAAAGAAGTTTTTGTTATAAAGAAATTAAGAGAATTTAGAAGAAGCTATGGGTATAATAAAGAATAGAAATATTAAAAATTAATTTTTGTATAGACAATTGTATATGATATAATGAGAATTACATTGCTTTAATTAGCATCAAATAGTAAAAGCTATAGAAGGACTTGGAGGGAAATTATTAATAATATGGTTAATTTAATAAACATAACTTTGGTACTTTTACTTGTATTTATGAATGGATTTTTCGTAGCTACAGAATTTGCCATGGTAAAAGTGAGAAAGTCAAGAATAGAAACATTAGTTCTTGAAGGGAATAAAAGTGCAAAACATACTTTGACGGTTGTTAAAGATTTAAATTCGTATTTATCTGCTTGTCAGTTAGGAATAACATTAGCATCTTTAGGGCTTGGATGGATAGGAGAGCCAGCAGTAGCAAATTTATTAGAACCATTATTTAATTTATTTAGTATACCAGAAAATCTTGTGCATTCAATTTCATTTATATTTGGATTTGCAATAATTACAGGATTTCATATTGTACTTGGGGAATTAGCTCCTAAATCATTGGCAATAATAAGTGCAGAAAAGATAGCACTATATACAGCATTACCACTTATATTATTTTATAAGTTGACTTATCCAATAATGTGGGCATTTAATCATAGTACTAATTTGATTTTAAAAATGTTTGGAATTTCACAAGTAGATGAACATGAAGAAGCACATACAGATGAAGAAATAAAGCTTTTAGTTGAAGAGAGTTACAAACATGGTCTAATTGATAAGACTGAATTAACTTTTGTAGATAATATATTTGATTTTTCTGAGACGACAGTTAAAGATATAATGATACCTCGTACAGATATGGCATGTGTTTATGTAGAAGATCCTTTTGAGGATATTATAAAATATGCCATAGATGAACAGTTAACAAGATATCCAATATGTAGGGAAAGCAAAGATAATGTTATTGGTTTTGTACATATAAAGGAACTATATAAGATGAAGATAGAGGGAACAAATCAAAATATAGAAAATATTATACGTGAAATAAAATTTGTTCCAGAATCTATGTCAATAAGTGAGTTATTAAAGAAATTTAAAAAGGAAAAAATGCATATGGCTATAGTTATTGATGAATATGGTGGAACATTTGGACTTGTAACTATTGAGGACATTTTAGAGGAAATAGTTGGAGAAATTCAAGATGAATTTGATGAAGATGGAGATGAAATAATTAAGACTGAAGAGGGAAATTATATAGTTAATGGAAAACTTATTCTTGAGGATATAAATGAATTATTAGAAATATCTATAGAAGAAGAAAATATTGATACTATTGGTGGATGGATTTATTCACAATTGAAAGATTATCCTGAAATTAATGATACAGTAACTTTTGAGGATTATGCATTTATTGTACTTGATTGTGATAACAAGAGAATAACTAAGGTACTAATTAAAAAAATAATTTAATCATTGAATTAACTAAAAACTCTTATCATTATTTTGGTAAGAGTTTTTAGTTGTTTTATTTAGATAGAACTTAAAAAAAGTTTTTGTGAAAATTTAATATGATTTAAAATAAATATAAAGTGTTAGAAAATTCAGACGAAATAGTAATATAGACAACTAAAGTGTCGACATTTAAAGAAATAAAAACTTATGAAATGAAATATTATAATGCGAAAAATATTAGGGTTGGGGGATTATATGAATTATATGGATTATAATAAAAATTTAGAGTTGAAAAATAAAATTCTATTAGTAGGTTTTGTACTTTCAGTGATATTAAGAACTATATTTGATATATTCTTGAATGTAGATACAAAAGACATACTGCTTTTAGTTGGATTTGGAATTCCACTAGGTATAATTGATTTTATTCTGATTAAAAAGAAATATCTTTTTTCAACTATATACTTTACTATCTTTATTTATGCACTAGTGATATTTATAATGTTTGTATCAGAACCAAGTATGGTTAACTTTCTCTTGATATTTTACCAAATAATTTTAATAAGTTCGTACCAAGATTTAAGAGTAATGATAACAGAAGCAATAGTTAGTATAGGGCTAATTACATATTTTTTCTTATCATATAAAACTAGCTTATTTGCAAATGTTGGATATGAAGATTTAGTATTTTACATATTATATGTTGTAGCAGGGTCAATTGTATTATCAATTAATGCTATTTTAACAAGAAAAGTTTATAAAAGTTTAGATGATAACTTTAAAATAATAGAAGAATCTAAAACTAAAAGTGAAATGTTATTGAACAAAATATATAATACAATAAAAACATTAACATCTGCTAATGAGAAAATTAAAGGTGGAATTTCTTCAACTAATCAAATTTCAGAGGAAATAACTACTTCTACAAGTGATGTAGCTAATATGGCTAATAATCAAGTTAAAACAATGGAAGATATGAGAGGAACAGTTATAATGGGTGTAGACAAGGTTGCAAAGGTTACAGAAGCAATCAAAACTATGGAGAAGTTGTCTATTTCAACAGAGGATGTTGTAATAGATGGATCTAATAAGGTGGATTCCTTGTCTAAGAATATGGAAAGTGTAAACTCTCAAATTGTAAATGTAGTAAGTTTAATTAATGAATTAAGCAATGAAAATGCAAAAATAGTAAATATTATAAATTCCATAAATGATATATCAGAACAAACTAATCTTTTAGCACTTAATGCATCAATTGAAGCAGCTAGAGCAGGAGAACATGGAAAAGGATTTGCAGTAGTTGCAGAAGAGGTAAGAAAACTTGCAGAAGACTCAAAAGCATCAACTAGTGAGGTAGAATCAATTTTAAATAATATATCTAGCAAAACAAAGGTAGTTTCTGATGAAGTATTGAATGAGCAAAAATATATTGAGTTATGTAATACACATACTAATGAAGTTAAGAATTTATTTAAAAATATAAATCACAATACTACTAATGTATTAAATTACTCAAAAGACGTAAAATCACAAACTATTATATTAGAAGATTCCATGAAAGATACATTAAGTTCTATGAATAGTGTAAGTGATGATGTTAAAACTACTGCAACTGCTATGGAAGAAATATTTGCTTCTATTGATGAACTTAATAATAGCATAGTAGATATAACTAGCAGTTATAACAATATTGATCAGATATGTAATGAATTAAACACTATATAAATTTTATAATAAACTAGGGGCAGATCCTTGAATAGGTGTGCCCTTAGTTTTATTTTAGTTTGATGTAATAAATTTAGGCTTCATATACTTAACACCACTTTTTAAAGTATAATCTATGATTTTGGAAAAATAATCAGGATAAACTTCTTCAGATTTTTCATGATCATGAATTAAAACGATATTATATGAACTTGGGTCAAGAAGTACGCCTCCTGAATTTGGATTCTTGTCATTAATTTCGTAAAAAATATCATTAAATGTAAAGCCAACATTGTATTCTAATTTATATTCAATGAAGTCAAATGTCCAATAAACATCAATATCCTTATCTAAGCCTTCTTTGAAATACCAATGGTATTTAATCTTTGAACTATTAAATTTATTAAATTTTTCATATTTTAAATATGATTGTAGAGATTTTTTGTTTTTTCCTCCTTTATCACCATAAGGAAAGCGAAATATCTTATATTTTCTTGTAACTTTTGCTTCTTTATATAATAAATCAAGTTGTTTTTCTTGACTTTCAATTTCACAAATATCTTTTTTTAGAGTTATTTGAGAAAAAGGAACATGTGTAAAGCTATGATTGCCAATAATTACACCTTTTTTTAGTGCATAGATAGCTTCTTCTCTATATTTCAAAATATTTTCTCCAGTAAAAAACATAATAGAAGGAATATTCTTACTAACAAGAAAATCTACAATTTTTTTTGTGTTTTTAGTTGGACCATCATCAATTGTCAAATATGCTTTACTCATATTTCTAGCAAGCTCCTTTGAAAAAATAATAAGTATAATTAACTAAATTATATTGATTATTCTATGCTTATATTACAAAAATTTTAGTGTATAATCTAATTTTCTTCCTTATTAATAATTCTTTTTATATTTTCTTTATGTCTCACTACCATTAAAATGGATGCTATTAAGGCAGAAGCTATTATTAAAATTGGTAATTTCATAACAATGCAAAGTATAGGAATTGTTATGCCTAGTGCAATAGATCTAATAGAAACTATATGAATAAATAAACCTAAGAAAAAGTAAATAAAAACTCCAGCTATTGTTGGAATTGGTGCAAGTAAAAAGAATGCACCAATGGTTGTGTTTACGCCTTTACCTCCATTAAATTTTAGAAAGGGAGTATAATCATGACCTAAAATTACTGTTAAGGCAATTATAGATGTATAAGTATAATTAGATATTGGGACTTCTATAATTTTTGAAAAATATAATCCAAAGAATACAGGAATAAGTCCTTTCAAAATGTCTATTATTTGAGTAGCAATAGAAATCTTAGTTCCTGCAATTCTTTTTACATTTGTTGAACCAATATTTCCACTGCCTTTAGTTCTTATATCAATATTGTAAAATTTTTTAGTAAGTAAATAGCCTGTTGGAATCGAACCAAATAAAAAAGACAATGTAATTGTTATTATTATAATCATTTTATCCATCCTAATTTGAAAATATTTTTACTTTACAGCTATTATATCATAAGGAGCTTAACAAGTTTCACCATAAAGATAGTATGGATTTTAATAAAATAAAACAAATAAGAGGAGTCTCAAAATGAATTGAAAATCATTTTATGAGACATCCTCTTTAATTAATGTTAACTAGTGCCTTTTAGTTAATTCAGAAATTAAAAAATTCCAATCAGATTCTATTGAAGCAGGTGCTTTTTTTGGAACTTCTTTAACTTCTGGCATTATAACTTGTTGTTTTTGAAGTAATTTTATACATAAATAAACTACAGCTTTATCAGTAAATTCATGGAATTCTTCTTCATTAGGGAATCCTTTAATTGGACAACCTGGATGATCTATATCTGCATCAAAAACTGCTGACCATTCAAGTTCGCAATAAACAGGCTCGTTGAAAATTTCAACATCTGATCTATCTGCTTCTCTTATATTTTTTCCCATCCTCTTTTCATCAAAATATCTAGCTACCATAGGAGGTAGATTTGGTTGAATTTGAGGTTGGTGTTTAAAATTAACTTTAGTATAAGCTTTAAATGGAATATGAACAGTAGTATCTTTAATGTCTCCACCTATTCCAGTACAGGTTGTACAAGTTTTTGTTGCATATTCTATATTTTTTCTAACATAACCCTCTATAAAAACTTTGTCAGTTGCAGCAATATATCTACATTGAGTTAAAAATACTTGTTTTTCAATTCTCTTTATTTCATAAGCAGGTTCATTAAGTTCTATTACTGATTCAGAGTCTATTTGAATTACAAATTCAGCAAGAACTTTAGGAATTTTATAATCTCCACCACATACAGGATAATTAGTTGCACCTGTAAGAGTATCTGCACTTAGTACATTAGCATGACATTTAGTTTCTGGACAAGTTGTTTTTTCGTTACTCATAATTTTTATCTCCTAGTTCCCCTCAAAATTAGGATATAAATGCGATTAATTTTACACCCTCATATATACTATTCAGGAAAAAAGAAAAATGTACATTTATAAATCATATTCATAACATATTTTTTAAAAATATATAATTATCAATATTCTTACTATAATTGAAATAAATATGGAATTAATATTTTTAAGTTTAATGCTAGTGAATTTATTTATAGTTAAGAATCAAACCTGTTTGAAATCGTGAACATATATTAATAAAATAAGTTTTTTAAAGTACAAATAAAAATTCACTTACACGATGAAGGAATAAGTTGGTACAATTACATAGCAAATATTGTATTTGCAAATAAGTTATATAAGGAGCGGATTATTATGAAAGTGTTAGGAATTACATGTGGAAGAAAAATGAGTAACACAGAAATACTAGTTAAAGAAGCACTAATGGGAGCAGAAGAGCTAGGAGCAGAAGTTGAACTTGTAAGGCTTAATGATTTGAAACTTAAACCTTGTACAGGCTGTAATGCATGTGTTGTAAGTTTACTTGGAAAATCAAGTTCAGGGGAATGTGTTATTAAAGATGATGATTTTGATTTTATTGAAGAAAAAATTATGGAATGTGATGGATTAATTCTTGGATCACCAATATATGAAAAGGGTCCTACTGGATTAGTAAAAATTCTAGCTGATAGAATGGGACCTTCACATGATGTAGCATTTAGAATGATATCTAAGAAAAATAGAGCTGAAAAAGGAATAACAACTGGTAAGCCTGTAGATGAAAGATCATTTAAGACAAGATCTGCATCACTTATAGCTGTTGGAGGAAGTGAATGGGATACATTAGCTTTACCATTAATGCAGTTAACTCTAATATCAACTCATATGGATATTGTAGATAAAACATTAGTTAATTGGACAGGACTTCCAGGAAGTGTTTTATTTAATGAAGAAGCTATAAAGAAAGCTAGAAAATCAGGTCGTCACGTTGTTCAAACTTTGTTAGATCAAGAAGATAGAAGTCTTTCAGATGAAAAAGATAAACCTGAATATATAGGAGAACAGGGAGTATGTCCTCTTTGTCATTCAAAACTTATAGAAATAAGAAATGATGATAATAATTATCCAGCAGTATGTGGAATTTGTGGAGTAAGAGGAACATTAAATGTTGTAGATAATAAAGTGAAATTTGAAATTGCAAAAAAGGATATATCACATTCGCATATATATCTTTCAGGTAAGTTTGAACATGGAGATGAATTAAATAACATAGCTTTAAAACCAAATCCAAAAGCTAGTGAATTACCTAAGATGTTAGAAAAATACAGAAATTATTTAGTATATTCTAAACCAGAATAAAAGAATTAGTCAAGACCAGTCACATAAATGGTTTGAAAGGATAGCGTTATGGAGAGAAATACAAAAGAAAGATTTATTGAAACTGCAAGTAGGCTTTTTGAAGCTAAAGGATACAACGCAACTGGATTAAATGAGATATTAAAAGAGTGTAAAGCTCCAAAAGGTTCGTTTTATTACCATTTTCCAAATGGTAAAGAAGAACTTGCTCTAGAATCAATTAGATTAGCAGGAGAAAAAATAACTACCAATCTTAAAAAAACATTAGATATGTTTGAAGAACCTACTCCAGGTATTTTATTAAATATAAATAATCTGGCAGACATAATCGATGATAAGAAAAAGATGGATAATGTGTCTATAAGCTTAATAGCATTAGAAACATATGATTCTAGTGAAGTTTTGAGAGAAGCTTCAGAAAAGGTATTTTTGTCAATAGAAAAAATTTATATGAAAAAATTAATTGAATATAAACTTGATGAAGAAAAAGCTAAATCTATATCTTTAACTTTATCAGTTATGACAGAAGGAGCTATTTTACTTAGTTTAACCAGAAGGTCTGGGGAACCTTTAAGGAAAATAGGAGAGCAAATTAAAGTTATTATTAATCAATAAAATTTTTTATATATAATAGACTTTATTTTTTCAATAGATTATTATGTAGACTGGTCTAGTATATGGAGGCAATAAATGAAAGAGAAACATGATGAAAAAATTAAAAATAGTATAAATCCAACAAGTATTATAGCAATATTAGTAGCAAGTGCATTTGTAGCAACATTTAATGAAACTATATTAAATGTTGCATTATCTGGAATTATGAAAGAGATGAATGTTTCAGCTGGAACTGTTCAGTGGTTAGTTACAGCATATATGATAGTAGCATCAGTAATGGTTCCTGTTACAGCGTTTCTTATTCAATCATTTAAGACTAAACAACTGTTTTTAAGCGCATTGGGATTGTTACTTGTAGGTACAATTTGTGCTGCTTTTTCAGGTTCTTTTACTATGTTGTTAATCTCAAGAATAATACAATCATCAGGAACAGGTATGATGATACCAATTATGATGAACACTGTATTATTAGTATCACCAAAGGAAAAGATAGGAACATCAATGGCTATATGTGTATCAGCAATCTCACTTGGACCTGCATTTGGGCCAACAGTAGCTGGAGTTATATTGCAATATTTTAGTTGGCATGCATTATTTATTATTTTAATACCAATTATAGCTATTCTTATGATTATTGGAAAACTATTTTTGGCCAATGTAGGTAAGATAACAAAACCTAAAATAGATTATTTATCAATTATTCTATCAACTTTAGGACTTGGAACTATAATATATGGAATAAGTAGTGTTAGTGAAGGAGACATTAAAGTTACATTGATAAGTTTTATAGTAGGAATTATTTCTTTAATAATATTTGTAAAGCGTCAAATTGTTTTAGAAGAACCTATGCTAAATCTATCTCCATTTAAATATCCAAAGTTTATCATAGGTGTAATTTTAGTAATGGTAGCAATGATGATTAACTTTACTATGAATGTAATGCTTCCAATGTTTATGGAAGGCTCTCTTGGAACAACAAGTTTTGTAGCAGCACTTGCACTACTACCAGCTGTAATCTGTAATGGAATTGCAACACCAATAGGTGGAAAAATATATGACAAGGTTGGTGTGAAGCGGTTAATACCAATAGGAATAGGGATAATAGCTATATTTATTTTTGTTTTAACTAGATCAAATAGTGAAACATCATTAATTAAAGTTATAATAACGTATGTATGTGTATGTATAGGAGTTGGGTTAACCATGTCACCTTCACAGACCCATGCATTAAATCAATTGCCTAAAGAATATTATCCTCATGGAGTAGCAATAGTAAATACATTTCAACAAGTATCAGCAGCAATAGGATCATCACTTTTTATTGGAATAATGTCAGCTGCTCAGATAAAAGCAATAGAAGTACAACATGTAACAAATGAAGTTGCTGTTGCTAGAGGATTCTCAAGTGCAACAATGGTGGCATTTGGAATTGCAATATTTGGTTTTGTTTTATCTTTTGCTTTTGGACAAAGTAGAAATAATGAAAAGGATGAGAAATATTCACTTCTAAATGACAATAATTAATAGCTTCATAAAACTGCTACTTTTATCTGTGAATGTTTAAAATATATCAATTAGGCCTTATGAAAAGTATTTTAAGTACAAAAAGGGAAAAATTGTAAGTGGGTTGATATAATATAAGTGAAGTAAATAGAAATTAGCTGGGGGGAGTTATGAGAGTATTTAGTGAAATAAAAACTGAGAGACTTATAATTCGAAGGTTTAAAGCAGGTGATTGGAAAGACCTTAATGAATATCTTTCTGATGAAAAAGTAGTTTACTATGAACCCTATGAGCCATTTACAGAAGAAGAGTGTAAGGAAGAAGCAAATTGTAGAGAAAAAAATGAGTCTTTTTTGGCAGTATGCTTAAAGGAATCTGGAAAGGTTATAGGTAATCTTTATTTTGGTAAAGTAGAGTATGAAAGCTATGAATTAGGATATGTTTTTAACTCTAATTACTGGAATAAAGGATATGCAACTGAAAGTGCACAAGCTCTTCTAAATTATGCATTTAAAGAGTGGAAGATTAGAAGAGTTATTGCAATGTGTAATCCAGAAAATAAAGCTTCATGGAGACTGTTAGAGAGATTAAATATGAGAAGAGAAGGTTATCTACAAAAGAATATATACTTTAGATTAGATGAAAATAATTTGCCTATTTGGCAAGATACTTATGAATATGGGATTCTTAGAGAAGAAATTTAATTTATTTAGAAATTTTATGGTGAATTTTATAAAATATAAGGGTAGTGTAAGACAAAGTTTTACAATACCCTTATATTTTTGGGCTATATATTATTATTTAATTTATTAAATAATAATATATAGTAAATTAAGAATGAAGTTGTTTACAAAAAAATGAAAACGAGAACATATATTTAAAAAGTAAGTTTATTGTTTAAAAAGAAAAAAAAGCTTACAAGGGATATATAATTATTGATAAAATTATTTTGTAATAAATGAAGCTAGATTTGTTACAAAATATTATTAGAAACAAGGAGAAAAATTTATGCCTCAAACAAAAAAAGAAAGTTTTATTTACACAATTATGATGTGTGCTTTTATGGTGTTTTTTATGAGTATCTATAATGTATTTTTACATACAGGAAGTTTTTCCATAGAAACAATAAAAAATGCATTAGATGAATTTTTATTGACTTATATAATTGGGATGATATGTGATTGGTTTATAGTATCAAGACCTGCTAAAGGAGTAGCCTTTAAGTTTCTTAATGAAAATGATAAAAAAATAAAAAAAATTCTTTTAATATCATCTTGTATGGTATGTGGAATGGTATTATGTATGTCATTGTATGGATCAATATTAAATGTTGGATTTACATTAGATTTACCTAGAACATATTTAATTGCAATTGGAATGAATGTTATTGTAGCATTGCCATTACAATTAATAATAGCGGGACCAATAATAAGGTTTCTATTTAGTAAAGTTTGTTCAAGATAATTAAAATAATTTGCAGTTATAATTTATAAGTGGAACTTATATGTGATAAAGTGGAAAAAGCTTGTCTATATAAGTTCTTTTTTTGTACAATAATATTAGGAAAATAAAAGAAAAAACTATTAAAAAGAATTTTGTCCCATAGGTGAGATTGGAGAGATGTATAATGATTAATGAAACTTATGCTTTATGGAGTAAAGAAGAATATTCATATAAAACCAAAGGAGAGTTTATTCCTAATATATTTACTTATATTCATAATGATAATGATGTAAGACCAGCAATTATAATAGTTCCAGGAGGTGCTTATCGTATAGTAACACCTTTAGAAGGAGAAATTGTAGCAAAAGAATTTTACAATAAAGGATATAATACATTTGTTTTAACATATACAACAAATTGGCTAATTACAACACCATTAAAGTTTCAGCCGTTGAAAGATTTATCTAGGGCAGTTAGATTTATTCGAAGAAAGGCTGAAGAATTCTGCATTAATCCAGAAAAGTTAAGTTTATGTGGATTTTCAGCAGGAGGACATTTGTGCGGTAGTTTAGCTGTTCATTATAATGCAAAAGAGCTAAAAGATGATAAGAAATTTGAATGTATTAGCAATAAACCTAATGCTGTAATATTATCTTATCCAGTTATTTCATCTGGAGAATATGGTCATAAAGTTTCATTTGCTGCACTTTTAGGAGAAAATCCAACTGATAAAGAATTAGAGTATATGTCCTTAGAAAAACAAGTAAAGAAAGATACACCCCCTATATTTATATGGCATACAGCAACTGATGGGTCTGTCCCTGTGGAGAACAGTTACCTCTTTGCAAAAGCTTGCAAAGAGAAAGAGGTAATATTTGAGCATCATGTTTTTGGAAATGGAAAACATGGAATATCATTGGCTAATGAAGAATGGGCAACAGGATGTTATGGTAGAGCTTATACAATGGAGCAGTTATTTGAAACAGCAGAATATCTGATTAGAAATAATATGGATTTACCAGAACCATATAATAAGATAAAAGAAATTAATAATGATATAAATGTTAGAAAAGTAATAATGAAAGTTAAAATACAAGAGCATATAAAAGGAGCTAAAGCAGATGAAGGAATTGCTATTTGGCCAGAGATAGCTAATAATTGGCTAAAGAAAATTTTATAAACTTAAATTAATCACATTAGACTAAAGGTTTATAGTCTAATGTGATTTTTTATTAAAATTCAAAGCATAAGTAGCTTAAGTTTCCTAATTGATATCCTCTGAAAATAGTTTTTGGATTTGGATCAGGACTACTACCTAAAGCTATGAATAATGGAATAAAATGATCAGGACTAGGAACAGCTAAATTAGCATGTGGAGCCAGTGATTTATAATTATCAAGAGTATCAAAGTCCATTGAATTGAGTTTTGTTATTATCCAATCATCAAATTCTTTAGCCCAAGAGTCAATTGTATCTGTTTCATAATTAACTAGTCTTAAATTATGAACAGTATTCCCGCTTCCAATAATCAAAATATCTTCATTTGCAAAAGATTTAAGAGCAGTACCAATTTTAATTTGCTCTTTGGGAGATAATTTTGAATTAACTGAAACTTGTATAATAGGCAAATCTGCATTAGGGAATACATGCATTAAAAGGGTCCAAGCTCCATGATCTAAACCTCTAGTAGTATCTTTTTTTACTTGAATTCCTTGAGCTTTAAGCCTATCCAAAATTTTAGAAGCAATTTCATCTGAACCTTTTGCATTATATTTTATTTCATACAATTCTTTTGGAAATCCATAAAAATCATACATAGTGTTATATGTTGCATCTGATGATGAAATTGTAAGTGTATCGGTATCCCAATGAGAAGTAAATACAATAACAGCTTTTGGTGCAAGTTTAGTACCAAGTTCGTTTAAAAATTTAGTGTAGCCATTTTCTTCAATAGCCATCATTGGAGAACCATGTGCTAAAAATAAAGGTTTTATCATATAAAATTTCCTCCTTTTTATTTAGATTATAGATATTAAATTATCTATAATCATAAAAATTATTTAATTTAAAATATATAGTAACTTACCATTTGTAAGTAGATTATTGCATAATTTAAAAAAGTTAGTCAATACAATTCGCATAATTACTATAAAAATAAGGAGCTGTCGCATTAGCGGATGAATATCCGTTAGCGATAGCTCCCTTTTTGAACTAAATATCATTTTCTTATATGCA
>NZ_JANDMF010000011.1:0-113347 GCF_031626875.1 Clostridium sp. SHJSY1 | reverse complement strand
AAAATTTACCAAAGGTAGTTCTATGACAATCGGCAAAGCTTAACAGGACGATATCAGTTACGGTTCCTTTATAGCCCTTTTGTATAGCCCCTTTTATAAATTGCTCAATATGCCTTAATACAGGTTTTGAAAAGTATAAGAAAAATCCAAATTCAAATAAAAATTGCTTTATTGGTGATTTTTCTGTTAAAATACTTTTGTGAGACATATAATTCACTCCTGTTGTTAAGATTTTTCAGCAAATTAATTTATACAACAAAATGTGAAGTTTGTCTCTATTTTTTTATAAAATTTTTTAACTGTAAATATATGTTATGATATTTTCTCAACTATAGTTTCATAAAAATGGTACACTAAATAAATCTACTGATTAAAGTGAATTTTTATACAAATCTATATACACTCCCGTATAAAAAAATATTGTTATATGTTACTTAACTCATAATGTAGGTTATTAATTTGGGTTTCATAAGATTGCATTTCTTGCTTTAATTTGCTTATTTCTAACTCTATATTAGATGTTTTTTTTGCTAAAATAATTTCTATGTCCTCAACTTTATTTATAACACTGTTGAATTGGTTTCCATTTAGCATATCATTCATTTTAAGATAATGCGACTGTGCTATATTTACCTTTGATCCAAAACCTTGTATTTTAGCTAGATTTTGTTTTCTATAGTGCATACTATAGTTGAAATTTTCTTTGCAACTTCTATATTTATGTCTAAATTCATGTATATAATCTAGCTGTTTTTCTAATTTTTCTATTTTTTCTTCTAAATCAACTTTATGGTTTTTATATAAATTTAAATTTTTTAATATGTCTTCACTAATCATCATTGTCTCCTATTCTTTTTCTTTATCTAACTTCTATTTTTCTAGTATCAATGCCTTCAGACAATCTATCTAAGTTTCTTTTTATATCTTTTAATTTTTCACAGTGTTGATTTATTTGACTAGCAGATTCACAATCAATATTCTTTACTTGTTGAAAAATATTATCTATTTCAGTTAAACTAGTACCATTAATATCTATTAATTTTTTATAGTATGTATTTATATCATCATGATACTCCTCTATATTTAATTTACCTTGAGAATCTTCAATTCTATACCATACATCCCATTTTGTGAAATTAAAAAAACTCTCATCTTCGACTTCTTTTACTAGACTCTTTAATTCGTCTTGTACTTCTTTTGAAAAATCTCTTATTTTCCCTTCAAGGGCTTTAGTTGATGGTTCTATATTATCTCTTATTAGAGTTGAACTTAAACAAGGAAGTGTTGCTGACTTCATTTTACTTGCCATATCAGCAAAAATTAATTTCAACATTGTTGAATCTGTTGGTGACATTTCTTTACTTGCATAATAGTTAAATAATATCTTACATAACTTTTCTGTTTCTGCACTTCCTATTAACGGCTTAGCGAATGGTTTAAGATATTTGGTAAATACCTCATAAGCTTCTATTGCATAATATCCTGTTGAAACCTTGCTATCTATCCAATCTATCCAACCATCTCCTCGCTCCTTTTCTCTAGTAATAGAAGCTCCCATAAAGTTAAATAGTGCTTGTTTATCTTCGTATGAAGCATTTTTCTCAATATATAATGTAAATTCATGAAGAAAAGCCATAATAGGTTCCTGCTCCACCTGATTTCTAAGGGAAACTGTACCATCTTTATTAAATTGCAACATTCTATCTGGGCAATGTTCCCTTAATATTTCGTCTATATCTTCATCTTTTAACTTGTCCCACATAGATTTTTCAGGCTGTGTATATATAGTCTTTCCTGCTATTCTGAATAATAATATGTTTACATAATCATCACTAGGTGCAATTAATGTTATCTTATTTTTGTTATTTGCAATTTCATTTTGGTACTTTTCACAAAATTCCTTTGAAAATCCTTGTCCATCAAATGCAACACATTTAGATACTTTATCGGATTTTATAGTAACATATTGTGCCTTATTTCCACCTTTGGAATGTCCAGTTACAGTTACATTGTTATAAGGTAAACTATTAAACCAATCTAATGCATTTGATTGTAAGTCAGTATCTGTTTGATATGCTCCTTTAAAATTATCTGGCCACTCCTTAGAGCCTGTACCTCTAAATACCGCTGTAGCTTGCCCTGAATTATTAACAAGGCAAATTTGTTGTCCTCCGAATTCATCTTCATGGGGATATTTTATAGTTAAGTTTGCTAGTTTTTCATCTTTTTCAACTGTTGAAAGTATTTTATCCCATTCTTTTGCTGTGAAATCAAAGTTATCATTAGGATCATCAAGTTTGTCAAGACCTTTCTTTCGTATACGATTTATAAAATCACCTAAAGGTTTTCCCTCATAATCACTACTTGTAATGGACTTGATATACATCAAATTATTTAATAGTGCTAATTCTGTTTCATTCAACTCCCCATTTTTTAAGTAGTCAGTAGTTGTTTGATTCATTTCATAATTTGCCATATAATTCTCAACTCCTCTTATATTCCTCAATAGTTAAATCTTTATTAATTGTCATAAATCTGACTTTCTGATATTTAAATTCTCCATAAAAATCAGAATCAAGATTGTGGTCACTCAAATAAAAAACGCTTACTGATGTTGGCAACTTGTTTTCTGACATCTTTTTTACAAATAAATCTACTTTTTTATCAAAATCATCTATACCACTTAAAGTTGGTGCCACAAATATCCTCATAAGAGAATCTATATCTTCACCTTTATCTATAACATCCTGTAATGTTGATTTGCTATTAAATTCATAAGGAAAACACTTACCTTCAAAAGAAGCACTCACCTTACACTCAGGAAAAAATTCCTTTGCTATTTCATGAACCTTTTCTTGGTATTCATCCTTTATTAAAAGTTCAAAATAGTTATCTTCAAAAATATATCCTTCATCACCATTTTTTCTAGTTGCAGTAAATCTATCTTTTTCTCTATCTCCATCTTCTGGATAAACAAAAAGGTCTACATTATTATTATCTAAAAACTCTTTTCCCTTTACATTTATAACTGTAAATTTTTTATCATATTTTTTCTCTAGATATGATACTATCTGCTTTTGTGCTCTTTCTGTATGGTCTATAAATACATTTTCCTTCATCCACCAACATCCTCCTATTAATAGAATAAATCCTAATACACACATTCCTTTTTTTACTTTACTCAAAATTTCACCTCTTTCTAAATTAAACATCTTGCTATTCAGGTTGCTTATTGTAATTAAATTTTGGAATGTTTACCTTATTTGGTATACTTAAATTGTTAGTTATTGATTTAGCTAAATTATTATCTGTTTCTTGAAAAGCAATTCCTGTATTTTCAAGTACTATTTTTGTTTTTTCAATTAATACAGCAATAGATGACTCAATATATTTTAACTCTCTATATGCTTCATTTACAGATGTAAATGTGACCCCTGAACTCTCTTCTATTAAATTCATATTACCAAACATAAAATTTGCTTTATTCAACCTACTACCAAGATTGTCTAAAACTCTTCCTGCCTCTTCCAAACTAGTTATGTTTATCTTAATTTCCATACTGATCTCCTTTGTCTAATATAAAAATTTATCTGCAGAATCAATTTTAGATAAATATTCATTTATAATTTCACTAATTTCTTGAGATACACTTTGTATAGCATCTGGATACCTTTTTACTTCATTTAGCAATCCATTTAAGCTTTCAGTAATCTTTTCATCATTAATTCCATATGAAATCACATATTCTAGTACTCTTATATATTCATTAATTGCCTCATTTAAATAATCAGCATAATTAGTAAATTTTTTTGAAGCATAACTATATTCATTATCTAGAACTATCAACTCATTACTTTTACTTGCCGTACTCATGCTTTATTCATCTCTCCTTTACGATTATATATTAATTTATTTATTAAAGTTTTTAAGTTTTGTTGTACTTATTAAAAGAGGAACCCCTTTATGGAATTCCTCTTTAAAAATTATTAGAATGATCTAATTTGGCCTGCCATACCTGAGTCTAAGTCTTGATGTGCACTAGATATTGTATCTAATTGTTTTGCAATTGTTTCAACTAGGCGTTGTCCTTCTCTAAAGCTTGGCTTTAATCTTTCAAATTGGTTAGCAAATTCAACACTCGAACTTCCTTCCCATTCTTGTTGTAATTGATTAAGAAGGCTTTCCATTCTTTGAATTACATTACCAATATTATCTGCTTCAACTCTGTATTCTCTTGCTCTAGTTGCCATAGCTTCTGGACTTAATCTTATTTGTCTGTTATCCATATTATTTCTCCTTTGTACTTTAATTCACCTAGGTTTTCTCAAAAAATATTTAAGTCTTTAATATTTTTGTAGGGAATATAGTTAGAAAGTGGTAAATACAATCGTAATAACCACTTGTTAGCATGATTTTTTTATTATAATCTATTTTTCTGCCTAATTCAACAATTTGAAATAAAATATACCAACATAACTTTTAATTTCTTAGAATGTAATAAGAATATATATATTTGAAATTTATAAATGTTAAAAAGAAGCTGTTCATATGCAACAGCTTCTTTTTATATAAGTTCCTTTAAATAACCTCAATAGCATCAATAGAGATATAATAATTTGATGAAGCAGCATTTTTAGTATTAGTAACCATAATTTGAACATCATGCTTTCCAGCAGTTAATCCTGTTTTAGTGAAAGTAAGTTGATTGGTCTTTATGGTTGAAGAATATGTATCAGCTGAATATTCAACTCCATCAATAAAGATTTTAGCAATACCTCTGTTATCAGCAAGAATAGAATAAAGCTTTAAACCAGTTCCATTAAAGGAGAATGATAGTGTAGAATTTTCAACATTTGAAAAATGTTGAGAAGAATCAGCTGACTTTATCCAATTGGCTGAATAATCTAAATTTGCATTGGTATTTTCATATCTACCAGCATTAAATACAGTTTGATTATCTAAAATTTCAATTGCATCAATAGAAGTAAAGTAACCAGTTGAAGCAGCATTTTTAGTATTAGTAGCTACAATTTGAACATCATGCTTTCCAGCTGTTAAATCATCTTTAGTAAATATAACTTTATTAGAAGCTACAGTTGCAGAATAACCATCAGCTGTATAATTAACTCCATCAATAATAACCTTTGTAATACCTCTGTTATTAGCAATAATTGAGTAAAGTTTTAAACCAGTACCAGTGAAAGAGAATGAAACTGATGAATTATTAACATTTGAAAAATGTTGAGAAGAATCAGTTGTCTTTGTCCACCCTGTAGAATAAGTAAATGCATCATCTGTATTCTCGTATCTACCAACACTTATAGTAGGCTTAGTTTGTAAAATTTCAATAGCATCTACAGAAACATAAGTGCCAGAAGATGATGGATTTTTTGCAGCAGTAACTACAATTTGAACCTCATGATTTCCAGCAGGCATATCATCTTTTGAGAAGATAACTTTGTTTGCCACTACACTTGCAGAATAGCCATCAGCATCATATGGAATACCATCAATATATACCTTAGCAATACCCCTATTATTAGCAACAATAGAATAAAGTTTTATACCAGTTCCCTCAAAAGAAAAAGTAATTTTTGCATTATTAATATTTGAAAAATTCTGTGAGGAATCTGCTGCCTTTACCCAACCTGCGGAATAATTTAAATTTTCACTAGTATTTTGGTATGAACCAGGATTTAAAATATATTTGGAACTTAAAATTTCAATAGCATCAATAGAAACAAAGTAACCAGAAGATGCTGTGTTTTTTGAACTAGTAACCACAATTTCAACTTCATGTCTTCCAGGAGCTAGGCCATCTTTTGAAAAAATAACCTTCTTTGAAATAACCGTTGCAGAATAACCATCAGCAGTATAGGCAACTCCATCAATAATAATTTTAGCAATACCTCTATTATTAGCAGCAATAGTATAAAGTTTTATTCCAGTACCTTCAAATGAAAATGATACTTTTGAATTACTAGTGCTTGAAAAATGCTGAGAGGAATCAGTTGTCTTTATCCAATTAGCAGAGTATGTTAAATTTTCACTAATATTTTCATGCCTACCAACAGTAAGTGGAGGTTTAGAGTTTAAAACTTCCACAGCATCAATTGAGGTGAAGTACCCCGTAGAAGCTGCATTTTTAGTGTTAGTTACTATTAGTTGAACATCATGTTTACCAAAGGTTAGGCCATCTTTTGAAAAAATAACTTTGTCAGATGCAACAGAAGCAGAGTATCCATCAGCAGTATAATTAACCCCATCAATAATAACTTTTGTAATACCTCTATTATTAGCAACAATAGAGTAAAGCTTTATACCAGTGCCTTCAAAAGAGAATGAAAGATTACTGTTAGCAGTGGATGAATAATGTTGAGATCCATCTGTAGTTTTTATCCAAGTGCCTGAAAAAGTTAATTTTGTATCTATATTTTGATATTTTCCTTGCTTAAGAATAACTGCAAGATTTTCTGTAGTAATACTATTATCAATAGATGTATAGGCAATTTTACTGCTAAGGTTATCAGCAAGTTTAACACAGGTAGCAAATCCACTTAAGGATAAAAGACTAGAATTATCAGTGGTTTTTAAATTGATAGTTCCAGCTTTTAGAACTTTAGCTTTTATTGTAGCAATTGTTCCACTTCCACTTATAGGATCAGAAGAACTACTTAAAGTCATAGCAAGATTAGCTTGCCCACCTTCTATTTTTTGAACTGTTGGAGAGGATATTTTATCTGCAAATAAGTTTCCTACAGTTATGCTTTGAACTTCAATTAAGCTAGTGTCATATAGAAAGTCTACAGAAGCACCATAGAGGTTACTAATAGATGATATATTAATAGCAATATCTATAGTATTTCCTACTGTTGGAGCACCTGCTACACTATAAGAAATCTGATTTGAAGTTGCAGCATATGTTTTATTAAGTTCTTCTGAACTATTTGTACCAGTGCTTATAATAGCAAGGGGATGTAAACTAGAAAATGCAAATTGGGCAAAAAAGATTAATACACAAAATGCAACGTAAATCTTTTTAAAAAGAATATTTTTCGTCATAATTTTTAATTTCCTCCTTAGTTGTAATAGAAATAATATGCATCATATATTTTTTTCGAACAAAATATATATAAACTTTAAGGATTGCTGAAAAAATTACGATATTATAAAATATAAGTAAAAATACTAGGGGGAAACTATTATGAAAAAGGTGGGAAAATTACTATTAGTTGTTTTGTTTTTTAATTTAATGACATTTGCAGTAGCAAAGGCAGAAAGTACAAGTAGCCAAAATGTTGTGTATTCTGTTAAGGAGTCCATGTCTTTAGATCAATATAGAACTTCTAAGGAATATCCAACTACTCTAACAAAATCATTTAATGCTTATACTGGACTAGCTAATGCATCAACAGGAGAACAATTAATAATTGGAGAAATTAAAAAAGGTCTAGAAAACTTACAGACTACAATAAATTTAAATCAATATATACAGTATTTTAAATATAGAACTGATGCTAAGATTCCTTTGGAGTATTACTTTGATACTTTATATGAGTATCCAGAATTATTTTATCCAAATTTAAGTGTGCAGTGCAGTTATTATTATAATTCATCAACTAATGAAATAACATCATATAACCTCGTTGTAACTTATTCTAATGATAATACTACTATAAACACTATGAAAACAAAGTTTAATAGTAAGGTTCAGGAGATAAAAAATAATTATGTATCAAAGGCAACTACAGCTTTAGAAAAAGAATATGTAATACATGATTACATAATCCAAAATACTAAATATGACTATGATAATTACTACAATAACACTGTTCCTAATATAAGTCATACTGCTTATGGCTCCTTAGTTAATGGAATAGCTGTTTGTGATGGATATTCAAAAGCAGCTCGATTATTTCTTAGAGATAGTGGGATTGAGGCAGGAATTGTAGAAAGTCAAGAAATGAACCATGCATGGAATTATGTAAAGATGGATGGATATTATTATTTTCTAGATTTAACTTGGGATGATCCAGATTATAAAGGTGATTATGTAGATTATACTTATTTTAATGCTACAACTGCAGAAATGAAAAGTGGGACAAACCCTCATGTCTGGGATGAAGCAGGCTATCCAGCATCTACTAATACTAAATTTAGTTTTTTAAGAAATGGAAATGAATATAAAACACTTGGGAATAAACTATATTATTCAGACTATGTGAATAAAAATTATTATATATATTCAATGGATTTGCAAGGTCAAAATAAAACTTTAATTAGTAATAAGGCTACTTCAAAGTTTGAAGTATATAAAAATAATTTATATCGCATTTCATATAATTCCTCAGAAAACCTTTATAATGTAAATCGATTAAATTTAACAGATAAATCTGAAAAAGCTATTTTTACTATAAATGGTTCAATTCAAAATATGTACAAGACTGGGGCAAATCTTACTATTGATTACACTGAAGGAGGAGTGAGTAAAACTAAGGTTTTATCCATAGATTTTAAAGAAGATGTAAATGCTGATGGATTAATTTCTATAGTAGACTTAGCTACTATAGCAGAGGTATACAATGCAAAAAGTGGGACAGCTGAATATAAGGCAATCTATGATTTTAATTCAGATTCTATTATAGATATATATGATCTTGTTAAAATTGCATTACAACTATAATTATTTATATTTGTAATGAGAGAAAAATATAATTTTGTTATAAGGATACTGCTACGATAAAAATAAACTATGTACATGAAAATGATAGGGGGAAAATCATGGGGAAAATACCAAGAATTTTATTAATCACATTTTGCTTAAGCTTTTTGGGAGTTAATATCAAAGCAGTATCTAAAAATTCAGATATATATAATGAAAATATGGGATATAAAAATTTTCAGAGTAAGAATTTTAAATCTTATAGTTGCAAAACAGATGAATCAATAGGAAAACAGTTAATAATGAGAGCGATAAAGGATGGTTTAGAGAATAAGCAGGCTATAATTAATTTAGATAACTATATAAAATATTTCAAAAATAAAAGTGATTATAAGATTCCTATGGAATATTATTATGATACTTTAGATAAATATCCAGAAATTTTTTACTCAGAAGTTACTGTTGATTGTGATGCTTCTTATGATAAGTCAACTGGAGAGATAGTATCCTATAACCTTTTAGTAAATTATATTTATGACAATAAAACCATAGATACTATGAAAACTAAGTTTAATAATAGAGTTCAAGAGATAAAGAAGAATTACTTATCAAAAGCAACTACAGAATTAGAAAAAGAATATATAATACATGATTATATAATTGAAAATTGTACTTATGATAAGGAAAATTATTATAAAAATACTGTACCATCAATTGAACATACAGCCTATGGAGCATTAGTTAATGGGATTTCAGTTTGTGATGGATATGCAAAAGCAGCACAGCTTCTTTTAAGAGATAGCAATATAGAATCTGGTGTTGTTGTTAGTGAAGAAATGAATCATGCTTGGAATTATGTTCTTATTGATGGATACTATTATTTTCTTGATTTAACTTGGGATGATTGGCAAGGTAATGAAGAAGAGGCGATTTATAAGTATTTCAATGTAACAAGTAGTGAATTAAAAAGTGGGACAAATCCTCATAAGTGGAACGAGGTAGAATATCCAATTTGTTTTAATGATAGATTTAATTTCTTAAAAAATGGTTATAAATTTAAAAGATTTGAAGATAAGATGTATTATTCTGATTTAAAGAATAAGAAATACTTTATTTATGCAATAGACTTACAAGGAAAAAATGAGAATTTAGTTAATAATAATGATTACACTCTTGATATTGAAGTAGATAAAAATAATTTATACTGTCTTAACTTTAATTATGATGCATCTGATAAGAGAGTATATTATTTATATAAATTTAATCCAATAAACAAAAAGAAGGAGCGTATCTTTGTATTTTCAGGGGCCTTTGATGACATGTACAAAAGAGGATCGAATCTTATTATAAAATATAATGAAAATGGAATTAAAAAGACAAAAACTCTAGGCTTAACTAACTAAAGATTAATCAATAAAAGGGTGGGGAACAAATGAATATGAGAAAAAATTTAATTTTTTTGTTGATATCAGTTATATCTTTATCAAATATTTCAGTGAAAGCAGCAGATATAACATCAAGACAAAAATATGAAAAAAGAGTAGTTGAGACAGTGACAAAAAAATCCTTATCTTCAGATGGAAATCTAATGGCAACAAGTGAAGATAAGGTTCAATTAGATGAGGCTGCAAAAGAAAAATTAAGTTATGAGGTATTAGTGCCAAAAACTAATTCCAATTATGAAGTTACTTTAGCGTATAGTGATGGAAGTTATTCTTATGTAGGAAAATCAGATAGTTATGATGAAGCAGTAAAGATGGCTCAAGGAGCTAAAGAGAGTTTAACAGTTAATCTTGCTTCAATAACTCCAACAGTAATTGATTCTAGTGGGCAAGTTGTATATGCAACAGAAGCTATTGGTAGGGTGTGGAAAGCTTATAGTGATTCTATTACTTATGGACGAGATGTATTGTCTTATGTTTATTCTAGTTCAACATTAAGTTTAGCTAGCACATATACATATATTCATGATGGATACATAAGTGAAGTTCCTCTAATTGAAAATAGAGAAAATGAAGCTAAGGTTTTAGTTGCTGGATATGAAGGTTGGATGAATAAAAATATAAATAGAGATGTAAGAGGAAGTGGATATCCTAACAGAGATCTTTTAATACAGCCAATAAGTCAAGTGACTAATCCAAGCTATTATACAGTATCAAATGGATTGTTAAAACATTTTATATCTATAAGTATGACAACTGTAGGTAAAGGAAATATGAGAACTATAGGTGTAGCTCCTAGTTATTTAAAAGAAGGACAAACATATTACAGTTATGATGGCAATTACTTTTATGATGGTTCACAGGGAATGGCGAAAGGGTTGATTACATTAACTACTGATTTACAAAATGGAAATCACAATAATTCTGTAAATCTTTATAATCCTTATTACAATTATTATAATAATTTGCCTTTTAGAACAAGGACTAATTATACTGCAGCAGAATTAGATTCATATATTAATAACAAAACAGTACAAACAAGTAAGCTTAGAGGACTGGGACAGGCTTTTAAAGATGCAGAATCAACTTATGGTGTTAATGCACTTTTAGCATTATCAGTAGCTATGAATGAATCAGCTAGAGGAACTTCAGATTATGCCATGAATAGAAATAACTTATTTGGCTTAAATGCAACAGATAATAACACAGATCAAAATACTAGTTATTATAGCACGCCAACAGCTAGTGTAATGGAATTTGCAAGAGCTTATATATCAAAGGGATATACAGATACTTCAGATTGGAGATATTTTGGAGGCTTTTTAGGAAATAAGAAGCTTGGGGCAAATGTAAAGTATGCGTCTGATCCATTTTGGTCTGAAAAGGCTGTTTCTTTTGCAATGGAAGCAGAAGTGTATTTATCAGGTGGAAACATATCTAACATGAAGGATTATGATTATTATCAGTTAATTAGATATACAGGCTCTAACTCTGTTAAAACATTATCAGGTACACTTTTATATAGTATACAAACATGGATTAATCCGGGATATGGCAGCTTTGTAGGAGGGGTGTCAGCAATTTCAGCAGCTAAAACCACAAGTTTAAGTGGTGTGAGTAACTTTCAAGTTAATCCTGAAAGGACTACTCCCAATACCTTGGGGGATTTTGGGGGAACATATGATTGGAATATTAAAGGATATGTTAGTATATCTAATGTAGAATTTATTAATAAAGGAAAAAGTGGATTTAAAGATGAAGATATCAATTTTGATGGGAATATAGATATAATTGATTTAAGTCAAGTTGGACAATTCTATAATTCAAAAAGAGGAGAAATACTGTGGAATAGTAGGTTTGATATTAATGGAGATGGAATAGTGGATATATACGATGTTGTTAAAGTATCTACTAAATTATAGTATTATTTTGTTGAAATATTAATATACATAACAGAATAAGCTTTTTCCTGCAAGCAATTGTAAAAAGAAGCCGAGTATAGTAAACTATGGTTATTACGAGAAAAGGTGGGAAAAAGATGAGGGGAAGAAAAATATCAGCCTTTTTGTTGCTTGGTGTTATATGTTTGCCGCAAAGTTTAGTGAAAGCGGTAGATATAAAATCAGGACAAAAATATGAAAAAAGAGTAATTGAAACTATGTCTAGGGGAGTTTTATCTTGTGATGGAGAAAGGGTTCTGACAAATGAAGAAAGAACACAATTGGAAGAAAATGAAAAAGAAAATTCAAGTTATGAAGTAATAGTACCAAAGACAGATGCTAATTATGAAGTTACTTTGGCATATAGTGATGGAAGTTATTCTTATGTAGGAAAGGCAGATACTTATGATTCTGCCGTTAATATAGCTAAAAATGAAGAGAAAAGTTTAACTGCAAGTTATTCTTCAGGCTCAATAATTCCAACAGTTATAGATTCTAATGGAGAAGTTATTTATGCTACAGAATCTATAGGAAGGGTGTGGAAATTATATAGTGACCATATTACTTCAGGAAGAGATGTTCTTTCGTATGTATATTCTGATTCAAATTTTAGCAATGCATATACATATATTCATGATGGATACATAAGTGAAGTTCCTCTTATTGAAAATAGAGAAAATGAAGCTAAGGTTTTAGTTTCAGGTTATGAGGGATGGATGAATAAAAACATAAATAGAAATGTTACTAATCAAAAATATTCTAATAGAGATCTTTTAATACAACCCATAAATCAAGTGACTAATCCTTGCTATTATACAGTATCAAATGGATTATTAAGACATTATATATCAGTAAGTATGTCAACTCCAGGAAAAGGAAATATTCTAACTATAGGGGTAGCACCTAATTATTTAAAAGAAGGACAAAGGTATTATAGTTATGATGGAATCTATTTTTATGATGGTTCACAAGGTATAAAAAATGGGCTTATTACATTGACAACTGATTTACAGAATAGAAATCATAATAATGCAGTAAATTCTAATAATCCATATTACAATTATTATAACTATTTACCTTTTAGAACAAAGACCAATTATACTGCAACAGAATTAAATTCATATATCCAAAGTGTAACATCAGAAAGCAGCAAACTTAGAGGACTTGGACAAGCATTTAAAGATGCGGAATCAACTTATGGAGTTAATGCACTTTTAGCATTATCAGTGGCTATGAATGAATCAGCTAGAGGAACTTCAAATTATGCAATGAATAGAAATAATCTGTTTGGTTTAAATGCAACTGATAATAATACAGATAAAAATACTAGTTATTATAGTAGTCCAACTGCTAGTGTTATGGAGTTTGCTAAAAATTATATTTCAAGAGGATATTCAGATACAAAGGACTGGAGAAATTATGGAGGCTTTCTAGGAAATAAGAATCTTGGCGTAAATGTAAAATATGCATCTGACCCATTTTGGTCTGAAAAGGCTATTTCCTTTGCAATGGAAGCAGAAAAATATTTATCTGGTGGAAATATATCTAATATGAAAGATTATAATTATTATCAACTAATTAGATATACTGGAGCAAATGCTGTAAAAAATTCTGCTGGTACACTTTTGTATAATATACAAACATCAGTTAATCCTGGAAATGGAAGTTTTGTTGGTGCAGTAGCTGCAATTTCAGCAGCTAGAACAGCAAGCGTAAGTGGGACAAACAGTTTTGAAATTAATCCAGAAAGGACTACTCCAAATTCTTTAGGAGATTTTGAAGGAGTATATGATTGGAATGTTAAAGGATATGTTAGTACAGAAAATATAGAATTTATCAATAAAGGTAAAAATGGATTTAATGACCAGGACATTAATTTCGATGGAAAGGTAGATGTAGTTGATTTAGCTTTAATTGGAGAATCATATAATTCAAAGAGTGGACAAGATAATTGGAATATTAGATATGATTTTAATGGAGATGGAATAATTGATATCTATGATTTAGTTAAAATAGCAACGAAACTTTAGAATAGTGGCAGGTGTTTACTAATGCTTCTTATATATGTTTCTTGTATAATAGAACTATATATTTGAAATTGTACATTCATAAAAATAAGGTGGGAAGCAATATGAAAAAAACTAAATGTACATTTGGATTTGGTATTTTTACTATAATCTTAACTATAATCCTATTTTTAATATTACCTTATAACAAAGTTGTATTAGCAGCTGATAATAGAGAAATAAAATTTAGTATTAATGGGGGCACTGGTGGGGAAGTTAAAGCAGGTTCAGCTGTTGAAATCAATGTTGACCTAAACAATTTACCTAACTTTTTTGGAGGGTCCGTTGATTATACATATGATAATACTTTATTAGAGGTTAATTCTATAGAAATTAATCCCAAAATCAAAGAAAATAATAATATATATATAGCTTATAATGAAACAGCTAAGGATGGGAATTTAGCTAGATATGGATTTGCTATTTTGGGAGAGTCCTCTGGAATTAATGGGACAACTAGGTTTCTTACAATTAAAGGAAAAGCTAAAAAGGATGGAAATCTTTCTATAAAAGAGCAGGATGTTGCATATGAAATTGTGGGAAAGTCAAATAAAGTAATGGTAAATATGGATGGTGTGAAGTTTTCTAATGGAAAAGAAGTAAGCAATGAAATAAGTGAACAAACAAAAGACCTTAATAATCCAGAAAATAAGAATCAATCAATAACTTCAGGTGAATCTAATGGGGAAAATGGCAATAAATCTGATGATGTAAGTGCTAGTAGTAATAATACTGGAGAAAATAGTGGTAATAAAATATCAGATAATAGTGGCGATAAAACATCGGATAGTAGTAATGATTCAGAAAATAAGGAGGAAATAGCTCAAGGAACTGATAGTTTAGAGAAGAGTTTTGGTGAAAATTCTCCAGAAAATAAGAGTAGTAATGATTCAAAAAATTTAAGTGATGTTGAGAAAAAAAGTAGTAGTAAAACTTATATATATATAAGTTTAGTTTTAGGTATAATAGCTATAGGAGTTTGCATAGCATTTATTTATAAAAAGAGAAAAAACAATTTTAATAATTTGATAAATAAGTAGTAAAGAGAGCTATCTATAAATGGAGTTTTATTCATTATAGATAGCTCAAAAAATTGGAGCTTTTTAGTAAAAAGTTATAGAGGATATATATAATTTTATTTAAGGAATTGTTGTGCTAGTTAATTAGTGAACAGTTCCTTTTTTATGCATAAAAATGTATAGAAAATTTAACCTTTCAAACTTAGTCATTTCAAGGGTTTGGAGAGTGTGAAATGGGTAAAGTATTATCACCATTTTATAGGGAAAATAAAGGAACTAGTATACAAATGTATATGGTTATTTTTTAACTTAAAAAGGACTATAGTCCTATGAAATTACGTAAAATAGTCCTATTTACACCACTTTTCAGCTAATGTAAAATGAAATTGTATAATTGGTTTAAATATAAAATAGTACAAGTTTGGTATTTAACCTATCTAATTAAGTTAAATAAAAGGTATATTTGTTTGACTTTAGTTATACCTAAATTGAAATTTTAGATTCTTAATGTTTATTTATTACAGACCTTTTAAAGCCATAAAGAAGGCAAATATAATTCTGGAAAATGTTTAAAGAAAGAACAGGATATTTTTCATACTGATAAGACTTAGGGGTAAGTATTATATAAATTTCTGAAGGCTCTATAGGGGGAGCTCTGAGAAGTACAATTCTTTTAACATTCATAATTATTAGTAAATTTGTACAATTAAATACAAGTTAATCCGGATTATGGCTTGTCTGTAGGTGCAATTAGGAAAGAGAAAAAAGTTTCAAGAGTGATTAGTACTTGCAACACAAGAATCTTCAAGGATATTTTATAATGAATTAAGGAAATTGATTTCATTAATGCAGTATCTGGGGGGAGAATACTTTAAGATGAATATATGCTTGAAGTTAAGGTTATAAAATTAATTAAGATTTGCGTTAGTTAATTTTATAAAGGAATATATTAGGTATTAAAGTATGCTTGGAGAAGTTGCAAGTATTAAAATTTTTAATAAAAGTATGTTATAGAAAGTTGGTGAAATCTGTTGTGGTTAAAATAAACGTTAAAGAAATTCAAGGGACAATTTATGAAAGTAAATCAATAAGAAGGCAAGCTCATTTTTTAAATTTTGAAAGCTTACTTAAAAATATTTTAAGATTCTTTGAAAAGTATTCTGAAAAGTATGGAAATATTGAATTTAAAGTTAGAAACATTAACAAGATGATGCTTGATGAAATTAATATTAATTTAAAGAACCGTAAAATTAGTGTAGAAAATTCCACAAACTTTGATGTGAAATCTAATTTTAGAGCTTTTTTGAAAATTAATGATCCAAATTCATTTTATTATACTTTAAAAGCAGTGGATAGAAGAATGGTAGTTAAAGTAAATAGGTTTGAACCTAAGAAAAAGGCGAAATTATTTATTTTATCACAAGAAGATAGTACCACTTCAGAAAAACATTATTTTGATGACTTTTCTAATTTTATTAGTAGGGAATGTAATAATTTAAAAACAATAACATATAAAGATGATGGATTTAAAGGAAATTTAAAGGTGTGGAATGAGTTTAAACCAAATGAATGGACTAATGCATTTGAGAAGGTAAATATAGGAAAAAAGAATGGGATGATAAGTACATCACTTTCTTTTGTTACACGATTAGAAAGTTTAAAAGCTAAAAAGAAATTTGATATGGATAACATAAAAGAGTTTGTTATAGATTCAGGGATAACTGATAGTGAGATACCTAAAAAAGATGTAAATTCACTTGTTTTATTGCCAGTTGGAACTATTGTGGGCACTACAATAAAAGCTGGACTTACGATGTTATCACATGAAGATAAATTAAATGAGAAAAATAAAACTTTTAAATATAAAGAAAATAATTTTCAGGTTAGAGATAGTAAAAATATTTTTAATAGTATAGGAATTACAATAAATAGAGTGTTTTGGTAAGAGGTGCTGAAAGTTATTCTATTTAAATAAATTTATATTCTTAACTATTTAAATAGAATAGCCTTTAGAGAAGATAAGATAAATTAGAGGTTTGAAAAAATGGAAAGAAATAAGGGGGGGAGACTTCCATGGAAATAAGACGTTCATCATTAAAGTTTAATAATGTTTTGTGTGCTAAAACAAGAAGTGATGTTCATAATTGGTACAAGGATGCACAAGAATTAAGAAATGCAGTAATTAGAAATGGATTGTATGCAACAGGCCCTATATTTTATAAGATAGAAAATTATGATGAAGAAAAGCAAGAGGGAGATTACAGTATTTACATACCAGTAAATAATAGATTGAAGATAAAAGATAATAGTAAATATACTTTTTATAATCATTTTTTAATAGAAGATGGACTTGCTTTAAGACATATAGATCTTGAAGAAAATTTAGAGGATTCATATGATATTATCAGAGCTTGTGCTAAGTCACAAAATTTTCAAATTACAGAGCCATTTTATAACATTTATTTAGAGGTATATGGGTCAGGGATAATAGATATTTTTGCACCTATTAAAGAGGAGAATTAAAAATGTATATAAATTCAGAAGATAACCTTAGGTTTAGTAATGTAGTATCTAAAAAAGTGAATTTTCATTATAAGAATATGGAAGAAGAAATTAATAATTTTTTAATGAGTATTAGCGATAAAAATCTAAAAGCTAAAGGTCCTTTTTATTATTCTATAAACAGTTTACCTATGTCAGAAAACGTAGAAGGTGAATTTTTCATGCCTATATATGAAGACCATATCTATGATCTTTATGATTTAGAATTTCACAGTTATTACAGTATCGAAAATATGATATCCACTTGTATATATGAAGATATAGAAGAGAATACTGAATTAGCTTATTATAATCTTTTAACTTACATTAATGAAAATAACTTGTTTCAAATAACTCCAATATTTCATATAGTTTCAGGAGACAGTTCTATGCAATATGTTTTTATTAAAATAGGAGTTGTTGAAAGAGAAAGCGAAAAAGGCGCTTTTTAATGTAAAATTTAAAATAATTAACTTTATGTTTATAAAAAAGCAAAAAGAGGACTAAGGTCCTACAAAATTACTGAAAAAGGTCCTATTTACACTGTTTATCGTCAAAGGTAAAATAGTTTATGAAAGGCTAGAAAAGAAAAAAATTCTAGTTATTTAATAGCATATTATTGCAAGGGGGATAAGCATGAGTAAACTAGCAAGAAACTTAATGCAAAAAACACTAACTGGTGCTGTAATTTTATTTATGGCATCACAATCATTGCCAGCAAGTGCTACAGTAGTAGCAAAAAATCAAACGGTTTCAGAATCACAACAGTATGGTAAGATAAGTGAGACCAAAGACAGGAGTGGCATAAGTTGTATATCATATGGACAATTGAAAAATGTTGAGCAAATGAAACAATGGTTTATAGGCGAAAGGTCAGAATGTAACAGAAATGGTAATACGAATGTAAACACAAACACAAATGTAAACACAAATACCAATGTAAACACTAACGTTAATATCAATACAGATATTAGTAAGTGTAAAGATGGTATATACACAGGAACTGGAAAGAGTTCTGACGGACTTGAAATAAAAGTTTCAGTTGAGATTAGTAAAGGTAAAATAATAAACATAAAAACAGTATCTGAAGAATATAAATCAAAAATTAAAGAAACTGAAGTAACAACTATAATAAAAAAGATAGTAAGCAAGCAATCATTATCTATAGATATTGAAGCAAATGCAACATATAGCTTCAATATAATATGTGGAGCAGTGCAAGATGCTGTAAAACAAGCTTCAACAACAAATGTAACTGTTAATACTGATGCAAAAGTAGATATAAGCTCTGATTTGAAAAAATGCAAAGATGGTATATACACAGGAACTGGAAAGAGTTCTGATGGACTTGCAATAAAGATTTCAGTTGAAATTAATAAAGGTAAGATAGTAAATATAAAAACAGTATCTGAAGATTATAAAGTAAAAATTAAAGAAACTGAAATAACAAATATAATAAACAAAATAGTAAATAAGCAATCATTATCTATAGATATAGATGCAAATGCAACATATGGTTTCAATATAGTATGTGGAGCAATACAAGATGCATTAAAGCAAGGTGTAACAGCAAGTACAACAACAAGTACAACAACAAGTACGACTGTTAATACTGAAGTGAAAGCAGATATCAATGCTGATTTACAAAAATGCAAAGATGGTATATATACAGTAACTGGAAAAGGTTCTGATGGACTTACAATAAAAATTTCAGTTGAAATTAGTAAGGGTAAAATTGTAAATATAAAGACAATATCTGATGAATATAAGTCAAAAATTAAAGAAACTGAAATAACAACTATAATAAACAAAATAGTAAATAAGCAATCATTATCTATAGATATAGATGTAAATACAAAATATAGTTTTAATATAGTATGTGGAGCAGTTCAAGAAGCAGTAAAACAAGCTTCAGAAACAACTAAGACTAATACTTCAACTAACGTTGAAACAAATTGTTGGGGTAAAATAATAAAATCAAGACAATGTGAAAAAGTAGAAAAAGGTACAAAAACTGATAAGTCAAAAGACAAAAATTGTACAAAAGATAAAGAATGTTCAAATGATAAAGACAAAACAAAGAACAAAGATTGTACAAAAGATAAGGATTGCACAACAACTCCAGGCAAGGACTGTACAACAACTCCAGGTAAGGACTGCACAACAACTCCAGGAAAAGATTGTACAACAACTCCAGGTAAGGATGCAACAACAACTCCAGGTAAGGATACAACAACAACTCCAGGTAAGGATACAACAACAACTCCTGGTAAGGACACAACAACAACTCCTGGTAAGGATACAACAACAACTCCTGGTAAGGATACAACAACAACTCCTGGTAAGGATACAACAACAACTCCAGGCAAGGATACAACAACAACTCCAGCTAAGGATACAACAACTAATCAAACAACAACAACAGCTAGTAAAACAACAACTGAACCAGCAAAAACTAGTGAAGCAACAGCAAATAATACTAGCAAAGAAGAGTATAGTGAAGTTGCAAAAACAGGTGATTCAGGAATGTTAGGTGTTTTAGGAGTGGGAGCTGTATCATTAATTGGTGCAGGTGTAGCTCTTATGATGAAAAAAAAGAGTAAGAATTCATAATAAATAATAAATATAATAGAAGGAACAGAGAAGTCTGTTCCTTTTTACTTCAAATTTAAAGATATAAAAAATGGTACTAGAAAAGTGAAAAACACTGTTCTAGTACCATTACCAATGGTAACAACAACAAATACCAATGGTAAAACAACAACATTAACCAAACACCAAAGTGATAAAATATCAATTACATATTAATGTAGAAATATTAGGTGTCTTAGGAATAGGAGCCATATCTTTACTTAAGTATAAAAGTAATTGTATGAAGAAAAAATAAGCATTAAAAAGATTAGGAGACTATTAAGTCTTTGCCTTTTTCTTTTCAATGAGTTTGAAGGATATACATAAGAAAGAATGAAACTCCAATTCCATTATAGGTTATAAAAATATTATCGTATAAAATTAAATAATCTTAATAGTAATTTGAGGAATTATAAATTAAAATTTATTCCAATAAGTGGAATAAAGGACTTTAGTCCTATAAAAAAACTGTAAAAGGTCCTATTTACTTATATTTTCATGTGTTGTAGAATTTCTAGAGATAGTGGAGAAAAAGGAGTAAAAGTATGGATGTAGAATTGAAAAAGGTAGATTTAGGAAAAATAAAATATTTCATTTACTCCGGTGAAAATAGAGATAGTTTAGTCAAGGAGTTTGACAAGGAGATAATTGATAGTAATATAATTCCTGGTACTTTGCCAGCCTTTCTAGTAGTAGAAGGAGAGAAAGTTAAGGTTACATATCATGTTACAGATGAGAAAACTTTAGAAGAATTTTTGCAAGAATATATAGGTAAAACCAAGTTAAGCGATATTATTAGAAGTTTAATAAAGTTATTTAAAACAGCAAATAAAAAAGGTATAAATATAAACAATTATATTTTAGATAAAGATTATGTTTTTATTGATACAAATAGTAAAGAAATATATTTAATATATTTACCTTTAGAAGAAGAAAAAAAAGAAATATCTATAAGAAGGTTTATAAAAGATATAATATCTATAGTTAATTATGATCCAAATGATGATTTAAGTTTTTTTGTTAATGTTCACAATTATTTAAATGATAAAGAATTCACTTTAGAAGGTTTAGAGATATTATTAGATATTGTAAATAATGAACATGAAGACAAAAATGAAGTAGATTATAAGGTAGTAAGTGAACCTGATTTATCAAAAGAAAAAGAAATTGTTTTTGAAAATGAAGATAAAACAAATCATATAGAATTAAATTTTGATAATGATGATAAGTTCACTATTAATGATGAAGAAAGTGATACAACAATTTTAGATGTTGATGATGGAACTACAATAATAGGAGTAGATGAAGATTATAATTTAGTGGCAAGCATTAAGAGAATATCTTCTTCTGAAACTATGGAGATTGTTAAAGATAAATTTAAGATCGGTAGGGACAAGACATCTTGCGATTTTGTTATTGATAATAGATTAGTAGGAAGATTACATGCAATAATTATTAAAAAATATGAACAATATTATATTTTAGATAGTTCATCAAGAAATGGAACTTTCATAAATGGAGAAAGAATAAATCCTATGACAGAATATAGTATAAAAAATGATGATGAAATTAAGCTATCAAATGAAACTTTTGTGTTTAAACTTTATTAATTAAGGAGAGTTAATAAATGAAATTTACAGTAGGATATCATACAGATGCAGGGCTTAGAAAAAAAATAAATCAAGATGCACTACTAATTAAAACAGCAAAAAGTCCATATGGGAGACTTGGACTTTTTGTTGTTTGTGATGGAATGGGAGGATTATCCTCTGGAGAACTTGCAAGTGGAACTGTTATAAGTGGGATGGGTTTGTGGTTTGATGAAATTTTGGCCCATGTTAAATTTGATACTGTGGATGAAGTGGATCTTTATAAGTTTATATGTGGACAAATTTTGAGTTTGAATAATAAGATTTTTGAATATGGATTTATAGAAAATCAAAGACTAGGTACAACACTTACTTTATGTCTTTTTGTACATAATAAATATTATATTTTTCAAGTTGGAGATAGTAGAGCATATAAAATAACAGATAGTGTAGAGCAACTAACAGAAGATCAAACATTTGTACAAAGAGAAGTTGATAGAGGTATTATAACTAAAGAAGAAGCTGAAAGTCATCCAAGGAGAAATGTATTATTGCAATGTATTGGAGCTAAAAGAGAAGTCGATCCTGTTATGATTACAGGAGAAGTAAAAGGAAATGAAGTGTTTTTAATATGTTCCGATGGATTCTATAGAAAGATTTCTAACAATGAAATTTTAAATGAACTTAGATGGAGTGAATTAAGTGATTCAGAAGAAATTAATAACAAAGCTAAGAATTTTATAGAATTAGTTAAAAGTAGACAAGAAGTTGATAATATAACAGGTTTAATTATTAAAGTTCATTAGAAACGATGAGGTGATATACTTTGATTAATATTGGAACAGTTATTGATAATAGATATGAAATACTCAAAGAGATTGATAGAGGTGGAATGAGTATTGTATATCTTGCTGCAGATGATAGATTGAAAAAATCGGTAGTTCTTAAGGATATTAGAAAAGGAAATAAAATTAATAGTGATATTTTGTTGGAGTGTTTAAAGGCAGAAGCTGATCTATTAACATTTTTAGATCATCCTAATTTACCTAAGATTTATGACATCATAGAAGGAGATAATCATATATATGTTGTTATGGATTATGTTGAAGGTGAATCCTTAAAGAAAAAAATTGACAGAGAAAAGAAGTGTGATTCTTATGATGTCATTGAATGGGGCAAACAGTTAAGTGATGTATTAAATTATCTACATAGTAGACAACCTACACCAATTATATATAGAGATATGAAACCTCATAATATAATGTTAACTCCTGAAGGGAAGATTAAACTAATTGATTTTGGAATCTCAATAAAAATGGATAAGCAGAATGGGAAACTGAATTTTGGGACAAGTACATATGCTGCTCCAGAACAATTAGAAGGGAAAATTACAGATGGTAGAACAGATATTTATAGTCTAGGTGTTACTTTATATCAATTAGTAACAGGTCTAACTTTTAAAAGCAATTTGAATCTAAAACCTATAAGACAAATTAATCCAGCATATCCAGAAGGACTAGAACAAATAATTAATAAATGTATAAAAGAAAATCCACAAGATAGATATCAAAAAGCAGAAGAGCTTTTATATGATTTTGAAAATATAGATAAACTATCTAAGAGTTATAAAAAGAAACAGATAAAGAAAATGGCATTATTTTTAATAAGTTTTACTTTATTGATAGCATCATCAACTATGACTATTGTTGGATATAAAGGATTGAAAAATAATAAATATAACGATTATCAAACACTAATAAATGAAGCTGGTGTAAGTTATTTAGATAAAGAATATACAAAGAGTATTGAAATTTTGAATAAAGCAATTACAGATGTTGATGGAAGTTTACCAGATGCATATGTAAATTTATTAGATATTTATATTGATATGGGCGACACAAATACTGGACTTTCAAAGGTTGAAAGCTATATTAATGGGAAATATGAAGGTATAAATGAGAATAACACAGTATTATTTAAAGTAGCTATGACTTATCTAAATAATAAAAATTATCCTATAGCACTTAAGTATTTTAAGCAAGTTAACGCAAAAAAGGTACCAGATGCAAAATATTATGTAACCATAGCTAGTAGTATGAGTAATATGAATGTTGATTATAATGATCTTCAAGGTGAAATTGATGAATTTGAAAAGTATGTTGACTCTCTTCCAAATGATGATAAAAAGCTTGCAAATTATAAAGCGTTAACAATTATCTATGGATCTTATAAAGGTCAAATTCAAGGAGCTAATGATAAAATAATAGAAATAATAGAAAAGGCAAATTCAATTCTTGAAAATATAGGTAATATTCAGTTGAATCTTAGATATGAAGTTGACTATACTCAAAAAATGGCAGAAGCGTATCAAAGTAAAGGAATTAAGGCTGAAGATAAAGAAACAGCTAAAAACTATTATGATAATGCTCTTAAACTATATAACAGCCTTCTAGATTTAGAAGTTAAGAATAAAGAAGAAGTTTTAATAAAAATTGCAGATATTTATACTGAAACTAAAGATTATCAAACTGCTGTAGAAAAATTTACTGGTGTTATAAAAAGTTATCCTCAAAGCATACAAGCTTATAGTAAGCTAATAAATGCTTTAGTAGATTTAGAACAAACAAAAGGCAATGGGGTAAGAAATTATACTACAGCTAAAGATTATTATTCTAGAGCTTCTAAGATTAGTGGAGCTGATGATAGTGCAGAATTCAAGAAGCTAACAAGAAGACTAAGAAATCTAGAAATTATTTAGTACTGGGGGAGCATTATGAACTATGAAGTTATGTTTTATTTAGGTATGGGTTTGACAATAATATTATTAATTATTACTATAATAGCTTTCTTTAAGTGCAATGTAGTTGAAATAATTTATGATTTATTAGGGATAAAGCGAAATAAGAAAATGAAGAAAACTAAAAAAGACAAATCAGATAGCGAGAAGGTAAAAGTTAAAAGAATAAAAGAAGTAGAAATTAAGAGTAAGGCAGCTTTGGATGCAAAAGAAAATACTAGAGAGTATGAAATTGAAAATTCTATAGATGATAATTGGGAAGATGATACAGGATTCTTTGAGGAGTATGAAGAAAAGTTTGAAGAAGATATAGATCTAGTTAATTATAAAGAAACAAAGATATTGAATGAAGAAAATGCAAATTTAGTAAATGGACAAACAGAAAACTCTTTTGAGCAAGAGCAAACAGGAAACCTTAATGAAGAAGAATCAGGGATTTTTAATGAAAAGGAAACGGGAATTTCTTATGCAGAAGAGGAAACAGGAAACCTTAATGAAGAAGAAACAGGGATTTTTAATGAAAAGGAAACGGGAATTTCTTATGCAGAAGAGGAAACAGGAATTCTTAATGAAGAAGAAACAGGGATTCTTAATGAAAAGGAAACAGGAATTTCTTATGCAGAAGAGGAAACAGGAATCCTTAATGAAGAGCAAACGGGAATTCTTAATGAAGAAGAAACTGGGATTTTTAATGAAGAGGAAACAGGAATTTTTACAGAAGAAGAAACAGGAATTCTTGATGAGAGTGGGGGCTCTTTATTTAGTAAATCTGAAGAGGGATTTTCAGATATTTTTACAAAAGAAATAGATATAACTATTATACATACAGATAAAGTTATCTAAATAAAGAACTTAGGGGGATAAGAAGTGAGCATAAAGAAAAGAGAAAAGTTAATAGGATTCTTAACAATTTTTCTATTAGTGTTTATTGGTGGAATATCAACAATTGTTTATTCTGCTAATGGGACAAAAGTTGCAATTAAATTTGGTAATACTGAAGCAATAAGAGGAGAATCAAGAAATCAGTGGGCAACAGAAATTAGTGATTCAAATGCAGATAAAAATAATGAAGTTGTAGATAAAGAATGGTTTGTTAATTCTAAAAATACTGTTCAGTTTGTTGTTGATTTAGGAAAGGTGCCAAGTGGTGTTGATTCTTCTAGCAAACCTTTTACAGTTACATCTAAATTAAATGATGCTGAAATAACTGGTGCTACAACTGATATAAAGCCTGATAAGGGAGGAACTTTTATTGTAACAACAACTCTTCCAACATCAGTGAGTAGTGGTAAGTTGAAGTTTTCTGTTAATTTTGATGATGGAAATACATGGGGCATAGTTAAGGCTACAAAATCATTTACAGTGAATATAGATAATAATGCTCCAAAGGTTGAATATACTGGTGCAAATAGTAGTGTTGTAAAAAATAATGCAATTTATGAACCTTTTGAAATGAATATTAAGTTAAATGAGGAAAATAAGAAATACTCTAATGTTGTAACAACAATCTATAAAAAAGTTGATAAGATAAATGATAAAGACTCTAAAGTATATGAATATAATTGGAATAATAAAGATGAAGATAGTTTTACATATAAGTTTGATGAGGATGGAGAATATACTATAAAAACTACTGGAAGTGATAGAGCTTACAATACAGTTGAAGGTAGTACAGCAGATGGAACAAGCATAAAATTTGCAATTAGTAAAAGTCTTTCTCAGATTAAAATAATAGGTGTTGAAAATGGAGAAGAGATTAAATCTAACGAGTCTAAATATTGTAAATCTAGCAGTTATAAGATAAGTGTTGAAAACTTTTTTGGAGTAAATATAATAAGTTCAAATTACACTATTACAGATAAGAATAAATCTGTGGTAGATAATGGGAATTTTATATTTAGTGGTATAAGTAAAGGGAGATTAGAGAAAAAGACTAAAGCTTTAGGAGAGGGAGAATATACTGTTAATGTAAATTTAGTAAAGTGGGATGGAAGTCAAACTAATAGTAGTTTTTCACTGAATGTTGATGGAAAGGCTCCAAGTGTTTTATTTAATTATGGAGGCAAAAATTACAATGCTTCTGAAATAGTATATTCTAATCAAAAAAATACATCAGCAAGCATACAAATAAATGATAAAAATTTAAGCAAGTATATAGTTACTGTTAAAAAAGGAGATGCTACAATAGCAACAGCTAAGTTAGATGGAAGCAATGAAGATATTCAAGATGAAAGCGGAAATAATGGAGCTGTAAAATTAGAGTTTGAATCAAAAGATGCAACTGCTAAGAAAATAAAATTTTCATCTTTAAAAGATGGAAAATACACAGTAAAAGTAGAAGCAGAAGATAAATCAGGAAATAAATATTCACCTAATTCTGGTAGTAGTGAAGATAAGCAAGTAGTTACATTTGTAATGGATGCTGCAAAGCCTTCAATTAAACTTGAAAAAGATATGAAAGCTTATTATAACTTAAAGAATGAAGATGAAACACCAAAACCAGTTATTGATATTACTGATGATAATTTTGATACAAGTACAATAACAGTTATAAGAGATGAAAAGGTAATAGCATCTGTAAATGAAAAAGGGGAGTTTTCTAAAGGAAATGGAGAAACTATAACTGTAAAAAAAGATTCCAATTCAAATAAATTTAACTTTAGTGAAATAAAGCAAGATGGAGTTTATAAAATAGATATAGTTTCCAAGGATAGAGCAGGGAATGAATTAAATACAACTAAGGATGATAAAAATAAACAAATTAAATTTACTATAGATCAATCAGCTCCAATTATTGATATAAAGGCAGTTGAAGCTAATGGAAATCTTAGTAATTTAGAAAATAATAAAACATATTACTATAATCAAAATAAGCTTGTTAATATTTCTATTAGTGATGTAAATCATAATAAAGATTTAGTTGAAATTACAGATGAGAATGGAAAAAATTTAACAGTAAGTCCACTTCAAGGAACTGGTATAGAAAGAAAGACTTCATATAACTTTACTGAAGAAGGAACTTATAAGATAAAAGTAGAATCAACAGATTCTGCTGGAAATACTACTACTCGTAATGTTGTTGTTATAGTTGATAAAACAGCTCCAATAATAGAAATAGAGGATTTTGATAAATTAAATAATTCATTTAGTAATCCAGAAAAAACTGTGACAGTTAAAGTTACAGAAAATCATTATGAGAATGATATTATTACTGTAAAATATGAAAAGATAACTCCAGATGGAAAGGTAGAAACTTTCAATCCTAAGTTTGGAACTGAAGGAAGAGGAGTTGTAACAAGACAAACTTATGCAGACTTTGAGGATGATGCAGAATATAGAATGACTGTTACAGCAAAAGATGGTTCAGGAAATATAGCTGTTACAAAGTCAGTGGTATTTACTACAGATAAAACAAAACCAGCTGTTTCTATAACAGGTGTAGATGCAGATAATTATTATAATGTAGATAAAACTGTAAATCTTACAAGTGTAGATGTTAATCAGCTTGAAAATAATGCTACAGTAACAAGAAATGGACAAAATTATAATGTAGGAAATTTTGTGATTTCTGGAAGAACAGCTAGTTTATCACATACATTTACACAAGAAGGAAATTATGAAATTAATTTCTCATCAAAAGATAAGGCTGGAAATACTAATAGTACTTCAATTAAATTTACAATAGATAAAACTGCACCTAAAATAACTCCAATGATGAGTAATGATGGAACTGTTATTAAAGATGGAGCTTATATAAATAGAATATTTACTCCTATATTTAAATTAGATAATTCAGAAGATACAATAAATACAGTTACATTGAATAATGGAGGAAATATTGTTGGTAATATTCCTATGGTTTCAGTAGATGGAAAGTTTAGTTATGTAGTAGTAGCAAGTGACAAAGCTAAAAATCAGACTACTTTGAATTTGACATTTACATTAGATACCACAACACCACAAATAAAAATTTCTGGTATAATGGCTGGTTTCTTTAATAAGGATATAACACCAAAGTTTGAAATGACTGATACTAACTTAGATGCTGCTAGAACTTCTTCAACGTTAAATGGTGCACCATTTGCATCAGGAACTAAATTAGAGAAACAACAAGATTATAACTTTAAGTTAGTAGCAACAGATTTAGCAAATAACAAAAAAGATGATGCTATAAGTTTTACTATAGATAAAGATAAACCGATAATAAGATTTGAAACACCTATGTCAGGTAAGTATTTTACAGATACTGTTATTCCTAAATTTATTATTGATGATTTAACAGATTATACTATAATATCTATGACTTTAGATGGGGAAGATTATGAAATGGGTGATCCTATTGAAGCGGAAGGAAAACATGTTTTATTTATAGAGGTTAAAGATAAAGCTGGAAATATTGAAAATATAAGTGTTGAATTTATAATCGATAAGACACCACCAAAGTTTATAGTAGAAGGAATTGAAGAAAATAAGACATATTTAGAGGCAGCAGCAGCTACAATTAAACTAGATAATCCAGATGATAAGATAGAGAGCATAACTGTTAATGGAGAATTAATAGAAAAACATGATAAAGATGAAATAGGACAAGACGTATATAAACTTAACTTTACAGATGTTAAAAGTTATGAAGTTTTATTAAAAGCAACTGATATAGCAGGGAATAAAACAGAGCAAAAGATCAATTTAAATGTTGCAAATAAAACTGTACTTACAACTATATATACAAATAAATTTATACTTTACCCACTGATTGCAGGGGTAGTAATTGCAGTGGCAGGTTTAGGATTTGCCATATTTAGAAAAGGACCAAAAAAAGCATTTAAAACTGAATACACTGACTAGATATCACAAAAAAGGTTAGTACTTATTGTACTGACCTTTTTGTGCTTAAAGAGAAGTATAGGTTAGATTTTGGTTATTGATAATAATATATGAATTTAATGAACATAATTTGGTTAATTTAAAACTGTGATATAATAGCAATAGATTAATATAGGTGGGAGGAAAAATAGTGAGAAAGAGAAGTAAGGTACTGATAGTAATAATTTCAATTTTGTTAATATTAATTGGATCAGGGGTATATGCCTATAACAAAATTAATAGAATAAACAAAGTTGAGTTGACAGAAACTAAAGAAGAGTTAAATGTATCACAGGAAACTGAACAGAAAAGTGCAGAAAAACACATAACAAATATATTGTTAATGGGTGTTGATCAAATTGAAAATGCGTCTGATTCTATAATGATATTATCATTAGATAAAGATGATAAAATAGCTAAACTAACTTCTATAATGAGGGATACATATGTTTACTTTGGGGAAGGAAAAGCCAATAAAATAAATTATGCTTATCATTATGGTGGAGTTCCTCTTACAATATCTAAATTAAATGAATTATTTAATCTAGATATAAGCAAATATGCAAAGGTTGATTTTGATGGTTTTATGAAAATAGTTGATACTTTTGGTGGATATGATGTGGATTTAACAGAATCTCAAAGGATAGAGATGAATAAAAAAGTAGGATATGAAATGGTTAAAAAATCAGGTCATGTTACATTAACTGGGGAACAAACTGCAATATATGCAAGAATAAGATTAGTAGATTCTGATTTTCAAAGAACAGGTAGACAAAGAAATATAATGCTTGAGATATTACAAAAAGCTAAGAATTTACCTGTGACTAGTTATCCAAGTGTGGCATCACAGCTTACATCATATATTGAAACTAATTTATCTACAACAGAGTCTTTGGAACTTGGCAAAATTTTATTAAGTATTGGTAATGGTGGGGTTAAAGAGTTTAGAATTCCAATAGATGGAACAACAAAAGATTTTACTGCAGGAGTATACCATTTAGAATGGGAGAAAGAGCCTAATGTGGAAGCTCTTCATAACTTCATTTATGGAAGCAATTAAGAAGTGAATGAAAAATTTATAATTATGAGTGGAGATGTTGTAATTGGTTTAACAACATCTCTACTTTTGGTTTATAGTTTAATTTTGCTTATTACTTCCTGTAAGCTGTTAGAAATTCCTTTTAGGCTACTACTTTTATATGTAATATTCTCCATAATTCTATGCTGCTCATCCATTGATGCTGAAATTTCTTCAGTAGCAGCAGCAGATTCTTGTGAAATAGCTGAAATAGCTTCAACTGAATGTACTATTTCATTTTTATTTAAACCAACTTTTTCAATATTTTCAGTTAGTTCAGAAATTTTTAAAATTGCATTTTCTATAGATTCTCCAATGGAATCAAAAGCTACATCTGTTTCTTTCATAGCAGTATTAACATCTTTTAATATGCCTTCACCAATGTTCATACTATTTTTAGCTACATCTATTTCTTTTTGAATTTCATTAATAACAGTTGCAATTTCTTGAGTTGCCTGGGTTGTCATTTCAGAAAGAGTTTTTACTTCATCTGCAACTACAGCAAACCCTTTTCCTAATTCTCCTGCTCTAGCTGCCTCGATTGCTGCATTTAATGCTAAAAGATTAGTTTGAGATGCAATTCCTTCAATAGATCCTACTATTTCTCCAATTGAAGCTGATTTGTTTGCAAGTGTACCAATATTTTTTGAAACTTCTCTGCTAGATTCATTGTTTTCTTTAAGTCTGTCTTTAAGTTTTTTCAAAGTTTCTTTACCATCTAAGTTAACATCCTTAATTTTCTTTGAGAAATTTTCAACTTCTTTAGTTCTATCAACAGATATATCAATTTCATTAGCTAAAACAGATAAATTTTCAGCTCCTTCTTGTGCATCTTTGGCTTGGGATGTTGCCCCTTTTGCTAGCTCTTCTATTGTTAAAGTGACTTCTTTAATTGAAGATACTGTTCTTTCTGTTTCAGAATTTAATTCTTCAGCAAAAGTGAAAATCTCTTTAGAATCTTGTTTAATAAGATTTACTATGTTTCTAAGTTCTTTTCTTAAATTAATAACAGAATTAGATATAATGCCAATTTCATCTTTGTATTTACCTAATTTTTCAAAACTTGGATCATATTCTAAATCTAAAGCTGAAGTTTTATTAACCAGTTTTGTTAAAAATAAAATTGGATTTGTTATTATTCTACTAAAGTAAATAGCACTAATTGAAGCAAAAACTATCATTACAGCTATGATACCTACTAATGATAATAAATTTCTTTTTAAAGTGTCATTTAAAACTTGATTTTTAGCAGATATTAAAGTGTCAATATCATCAACATAATTTCCAGTACCAACTATCCAGCCAAAAGGTTTGAATTCTAAACTATAACCTCTTTTTGGTAGAGGAGTTGTTTCGCCTTTTTTAGGAAAATAATAATCTGTATATCCTCCCCCATCTTTCATGCCAGTAGCTATGATATTTTTAATCATAGGGTATCCGTTAGAATCTAAGAGGTTCATACGATTAGTTCCTTCAGTTGGTGTGCCATTTAAAACTACATTAGTTCCATCTTCTGTATCGGCCCAAAAGTACCCTCCATTACCGTATTTTAACCCTCTTAATAAATTTGCTCCAAGTTCTTTTGCTTGAGATAATGTTATTTCTCCTTTTTCATATCTTTTATTTACTCCATCCAACATTGAAATAGCATTTTCTACTTGTTCCTTAATTTTTGCATCAAAATTATCATTCATTGTACTACGAAGGGTCTCTAACATTTCTTTATTACTATAATAATTTTGAGTAGTGACAACTGCACCAATTATAAATGCTGTTGAAAATACTATAGTAATAGCCATCAGTACAATTTTAGTACCTATTTTTTTCATAAAAACACTCCTTGTATCATACTTTTTAGATTTTTATTAAAAATACTTAAAGGATTTTCTAAATATTTTATCGTGTTTTTTGTATGTTACTTTATGATTTTTAAAGAATGATATTTAATTGAATTATAAATAAAAATAAAACATTTGATAGAACTAAGAAATTTGGAGAAAATGAAAACATAAAGAAAAGAGCAGATTTTGTGTTATATTGAACAAAATCTACTCTTTTTTTCAATTAAATAAACTTTCTTATAGCTTTAGCAACTCCAGATTTCAAATTAGTATCTGTTATATAATCTGCCTCATTCTTAAGAATATCAGCAGCATTTCCCATAGCTATTCCAAGTCCTGCATATTTTATCATAGAAAGATCATTTTCATTATCTCCTATACAGATAATCTCTTCTCTTTTAATATTTAAAATTTCAGATAATCTTTTAACAGCAGCCCCTTTAGAAGAACCTTTTTTCATTATTTCAAAGTTATTGCTACCAGAACTAACTACTTCAAATGTATCTAAAGTTTTAAGTTCTTCTTTGACCTTAAATAAGATTTCTTTTTTATTATTGTCATTTTCTATGGCGATTCCTTTAAGTATTTCACCATCAAATCTTTCTAATATAGGCATTAAATCTTTGTTTGTAACGAATTTGATTTTATCTTCTTCTGCAAGATTTTTATTATTTTGAATATAAGGATGATCTTTGTTGATTTCAACAGATGATAGAGCAGTATCTGCTGTATAAAAAATGCAAGATAGGTTATTTCTTTTGGTTATTTCATATATATTTTTAACTTCTTCTGTTGAAAAAGCACACTTATATATGAAATCTTTTTTATTTTTTTCTCTAATATAAGTTCCATTAGATGCAATTATTGGACCAGTGATTCCGAGAAGATCATAGTAGCATTTTGCTGAAGCGAATAATCTGCCTGTAGTAACTGCTATGGTAATGCCTCTTTGGTGAGCTTCTATAATAGCAGATTTATTTTCCTCACTAAGTATATGATTATTATCAAGTAATGTTCCATCCATATCTATACATATAAGTTTATATTTCATTGTTCCCCTCCATAATTCTACATTGTTATTATATATGTATTGATTTTAGCATTAGGAATTACATATGTAAATTGCATTAAAAGTTATGAAAATATGAATTTATTATGATATAAATGAAAAAAAATGCAGATATTGTTATAATGATTATTATATATGTTGCAATTTAGACTACACATTAGCAATTGTAAAATCTAAAATGCAAATATATATTAAATTTGGTTTATATGGGGAGAATGAGATGTATAAAAAGATAAGTGTACTTCTATGTATATTGTGGATGGGTTTTATATTTTATAATTCCAGTCAAAATGGAAATGAATCTAATGGATTAAGTTACAAAATAATTGATAAGATAATATCAATTAAGCAGGAGGTAACTGAAAGGGGAAATAAGTTTTTAGTATATGCAGGGCCGAATGAAGCCAAGGAATCAAATAGTAATGTGAGGGTTGCATTAAACCTTAATATAAGAAAGGTAGCTCATGGATTTGAATTTTTTATACTAGCTGTACTAATTGCTAATGCTTATTTTGCACATAATAAAAAAGGAAAGAATGTTATTATAAATATTTTGTTTATAGTTCTTTTTTATGCTGTTACAGATGAATATCATCAAATATATGTTAAAGGAAGACATTCTTGTGTAGAGGATGTAATTATTGATTTTATTGGAGGAATAATAGGTATGACTTTATTTTATTGTTGGTATTATTTTGGAAGAAAAAGAGGTGTATCGACAGCAAAAAAAAAGAAATAATAAATAATTAATCAAATATAATTAAACACATTTAATTATTAGTAATAATAATTACAATTCTATTAAGATGTTTGACAAGAAATAATATTAATAATAGTATTAAATAGTATTATAAACTGGTATAATTGTATGTATATAAAAAACAATATACAACAAATAAATAGTAAAGAAAAAGTTAGGAGATCGAGAAATGGGAAACTTTAATTTCGTTAAGACAAAGATTAAAGATTTATACATTATAGAACCTAAAATATTCGGAGACAGTAGAGGATATTTTATGGAAAGCTATAATAAAGAACACTTTGATGAAGCTGGGTTAACAATGACTTTCGTACAAGATAATGAGTCAAAGTCAAGTAAGGGAGTTCTTAGAGGACTTCATTTCCAAACACAACATACACAAGGTAAACTTGTAAGAGTTACTAAAGGAAGTGTATTTGATGTTGCAGTAGATTTAAGAAAGGGTTCTCCAACTTACGGACAGTGGGAAGGTGTTGTTTTAACTGATGAAAACAAGAAACAATTCTATGTTCCAGAAGGTTTTGCACATGGATTTTTAGTTTTATCTGATGAAGCGATTTTTAATTATAAATGTACAGATTTTTATGCACCTGAATATGATTCAGGATTGTTATGGAATGATTCTGATGTTGGTATAGAATGGCCATTAGAAGGAATCGATAACATACTTTTATCAGAAAAGGATAAAGTACAAAAGAAATTAAAGGAATTAGATGTTCCATTTGAGTATAAAGGAGAGTAATTTTATGAAGACTTATTTAGTAACAGGCGGAGCTGGTTTCATAGGCTCAAATTTTGTATTATATATGTTAAATAAATATAATGATGTTAAGATAATAAATCTAGATGCATTAACTTATGCAGGAAATTTAGAAAACCTTAAAGAGGTTGAAAATAGTCCTAATCATGTATTTGTACAAGGAGATATTTGTGATCAAGAGTTAGTTACTAAGTTATTTAATGATTACAAATTTGATTATGTAGTAAACTTTGCTGCAGAATCACATGTTGATAGAAGTATAAGAGAACCAGAAGTGTTTGCAAAGACAAATGTAATGGGAACTGTAAATTTATTAAATTGTGCTAAGAATGCTTGGTATACTGAAGAAAATGGATGGATAGAAGGCGTTAAATACCTTCAAGTATCAACTGATGAAGTTTATGGTTCACTTGGAGAAACTGGATACTTTATGGAAACTACTCCATTAGATCCACATAGTCCATATTCAGCAAGTAAGGCTGGATCAGATTTTATGGTTAAGGCTTATGGAGATACTTTCAAAATGCCAATAAACATAACAAGATGTTCAAATAACTATGGTCCATATCAATTCCCAGAAAAGTTAATTCCATTATTAATAAACAACTGCTTACAACATAAGGATTTACCTATATATGGTGATGGGTTAAATGTAAGAGACTGGTTATATGTTGAAGACCACTGCAAAGCTATAGATATGGTTGTAAGACAAGGAGTTCTTGGAGAAGTATACAATGTAGGTGGACATAATGAAAGAACTAATCTACAAATAGTTAAGAAAGTTATTTCATACATTGGTGAAAATGTAGATAAAGAAGTAACAGAAAACTTAATGAAATTTGTAGAAGATAGAAAAGGGCACGATAGAAGATACGGTATAGCTCCAGATAAGATAAAGGCTGATTTAGGATGGTATCCAGAAACTACATTTGAAGTTGGAATAGAAAAGACTATCAAATGGTATTTAGATAATAAGGAATGGATGAATAATGTAACATCAGGAGATTATCAAAAGTATTATTCTAAAATGTACAAATAATATTAAGGAATTTTAAAATGTTATGACTGTGGGGTAAATTATTGCAACACAGCCATAACATTTTATAAAGATATAGGAGAAGTTAATTCATGGGTGTTTCAGTAGTCATTCCAAATTATAATGGAGAAAAGTACTTAGAAGCTTGTTTAGAAAGCTTAATGGAACAGTCTTTAAAACCAGAAGAAATAATAATTGTTGATAATGACTCCAAGGATGGTAGCATTCAATATATTAGAGATAATTTTGGTGATAAGGTAACTTTAATATGTTTAGATGAAAACTATGGTTTTAGTAAAGCGGTTAATGAAGGAATAAAAAAGAATAAAAGTGAGTTTGTAGCTTTATTAAATAATGATACAGAACTAGATAGAGATTGGTTAAAAGAATTATATAATTGTATAAAAAGTGATGAACAAATTTTTTCTTGTTGTAGCAAGATGCTTAGATTCACTGAAAGGGAAATAATAGATGATGCTGGAGATGAATATACTTTATTTGGTTGGGGCTCCAAAATAGGAGATGGAAAATTAAGTAGTGAATATGAAAAGTCTAAAGAAGTCTTTTCATCATGTGCAGGAGCTGCTATATATAGAAGTAGTATTTTAGAAAGAATAGGACTATTTGATGAGAATTTTTTTGCCTATCTTGAGGATATGGACATCTCTTATAGAGCTAGAGTTTATGGATATAAGAATTTTTTTGCAGCAAAATCTAAAATTTATCATATAGGAAGTGCTACTAGTGGGAGTAGACATAATTCATTTAAAGTAAAGCTTGCAGCTAGAAACAATGTATATTTGATATACAAGAATATGCCCAACTGGCAAATAATTTTAAATTTTCTATTTATATTTGTTGGAGTGATTGTAAAGTGGGTATATTTTATAATGAAGGGGTTAGGCAAAGCTTACATAAGTGGAGTTTTAGAAGGATTAAAAACGAAATCGAAAGTACATAGGGTAAACGTAAAAAATAACCTATATAATTATAAACAAATACAAAAGATGATATTTAAAAATACAATAAACCTTTTGAAGAGAGGGTAAGATATGATAAAGCAAAATCAAAAGTTAGTAAATAATATAATAGTACTTATTGACTCCTTGGTTATACTCATTTCATTTCTATTTACGTATTATTTAAGATTTTATAGTGGAATTTTAGAAGTTGAAGGGGGAATTCTTAGTTTTAGAGAATATTTAATTCCTGTGCTGCTAATGATTCCAATATATTTATTAATATATAATGTTAGAAGACTTTATAATACTGAGCGAGTAGTGTTTTTGAGCAAAGAAATAGTAAATATCATTATCTCAAACATTTTAGCTATATTGGCATATACAGGAGTATTATTTCTAACTAAACAAATTGATTATTCAAGATCAGTTCCAATTATATTTTTTATAGTGTGTACGGTTCTTACAACTTTAGAAAGAGTTATTGTAAGAGTTTTTATGAGAAAAATAAGAAAAAGTGGTTACAATACTAAATATACAGTCTTTGTTGGATTTAGTGATGGAACAAAGAAGTTTAATAAACTCATAAGAGAAAACAAGCACTGGGGATATAATGTTTTAGGTATATTTGAAGATTCAGACATTGATTATAAAGATATGGCTTACTTAGGAAAATTATCAGAACTTGATGACTACTTAAGTAATAATAGGGATGTAGATGAAATCATAATTACATTAGAAATGAAGGATTATGATAAGTTAAAAGGAATAATAGCTATTTGTGAGAAGTTAGGTGTTAGGGCTCAAATAATTCCAAGCTATTATAAATATCTACCTGCTAAACCTTATGTAGAAGAAATTGGAGGGGTTCCTCTGATTAACATGAGATATATACCTTTGGATAATATATTAAATAAAGCTATGAAAAGAACTATAGATATAGTTGGATCATCTATTGCCATTCTTCTTTTTTCGCCAATAATGATAGTAGTGGCTATACTTGTAAAATCAACGTCAAAAGGACCTCTTATTTTTAGACAAGAGAGAATAGGACTTAATAGAAAACCTTTTGTGATGTATAAGTTTAGAAGTATGAGAGAACAAGACCCAGAAGAAGAAAAGCAAGATTGGACTGTTAAAAATGATCCTAGAAAAACAAAAATAGGTACTTTTATTAGAAAGACTAGTATAGATGAATTACCACAATTTTTTAATGTTTTAAAGGGTGATATGAGTTTGATAGGACCAAGACCTGAAAGACCATTTTATGTTGAAAAATTTAAAGATGAAATACCAAAATATATGGTAAAACATCAAGTAAGACCTGGAATAACAGGTTGGGCTCAAGTTAATGGGTGGAGAGGGGACACCTCTATTGAAAAGAGAATTGAATGTGATATTTATTATATAGAAAACTGGAGTTTGACATTAGATATTAAAATTGTATTTTTAACAGTGTTTAAAGGTTTTGTAAATAATAATGCTTATTAGAATGAAGGAGATAAGGTTATGAAAAACAGCAAAAAGAGAGTTGCAGTGTTATTCGCAATATGCGCGGTTACTGCTTTGCTATTTTTAGTGTTTAATAGATTTTATAATGATCAACCTAAGATGATCAATTTAAGTATAGAAGTTATGTCTGAAGAAACAGATCAGTATGTAGTATATTATGATCTGACTGGTGATAAAAATTGGTCTGAAGAACACTCGGATAAAGAATCATATAAAAAAGTAAATGAATATGAGAAATTAAGTTTTAGAATTCCTGTAAGTGCTAAGAATATTCGTATAGATTTTGGCAATAAGAAAACAGAGATTAAAGTGAAAAATCTTTTGATAAGTAATAGTAAAAGCATACAAATTAATAAGAATGAGTTAGATAAGTATACTTATTCAGAAAATAATTTAAAGATGATATATGAAGAGAATGGTAATGATTCTATTGTAAACACAACTGGAGATGATCCATATATAGTTATAGATAATGTGTCTGAATCTTTTAATAGTATTGTTGGTAGACCTAGTTATATGACAGGCATTTTGATAGCTATCTCTTTAATTTTAGGTATAATTACTGGAAATTCATTAAAGGAATTTAAAAATGCTATTAGATTCTTAAAAGCTTCAGTAAGTAATAAAAAATTAATTGCAAGTCTTGCTAAAAATGATTTCAAGCAAAAGTACGCAACTTCATATTTAGGGATAATATGGGGGTTTATAAATCCCTTAATATCAATCTTAGTATATTGGTTTGTATTCCAATTTGCATTTCAGCAGGGGGATGTACATGGTAAGCCTTATATACTTTGGTTTGTAGCAGGTATTATACCTTGGTTTTTCTTCTCAGAAGCTTTATCAGGTTGTACTAATGTATTTTTAGAATATACTTATTTAGTTAAGAAGGTTGTATTTAAAATAGAAGCATTGCCAGTAATTAAAATTATATCTATATTAATTGTTCATGTATTTTTTATAGTATGTATATTTGTAATTAATACAGCAAGTGGCTTCTATCCAACTTTAAGTAACTTACAGTGTATATATTACTCAGTAAGTATGGTAGCTTTAGTATTTTGTGTAACAGTATTTACATCTGCGGTAGTTTTATTCTTTAGGGATTTAGGACAATTAATTGCTATTGTTATAAATGTTGGATTTTGGGCAACACCTATAGGTTGGAATATAAGCATGGCAGCATCCTATCCAGTATTAGAAAAGTTAATTAAATTAAATCCTATGTTTTATATAGTAAATGGATATAGAGATTCTTTTATAGAAAATATATTCTTTTGGCAAAGACCATACAATACATTATACTTTTGGAGTTTCTGTTTAATAGCATTATTAATTGGAGTAAAAGTATTTAATAAGTTAAGACCACATTTTTCAGATGTGATTTAGAGAGGGATATACTATGAGCGTAATGATAAGTGTAAAGAACTTAGTTAAAAAATATAATATATATGAAAAGCCAATGGATAGACTGAAGGAAAGTTTATCACCAAGCAAAAAGGTTTATCATAAAGAGTTTAGCGCCTTAAATGGTATAAGCTTTGAAGTATTAAAAGGTGATGCAATTGGAATACTAGGTAAAAATGGTTCTGGAAAATCTACACTTTTAAAGATGATTACAGGAGTATTAACACCAACCTCTGGAGAGATACAAGTTAATGGTAAAATTGCTGCTATTTTAGAGTTAGGTACTGGATTTAACCCAGAATATACTGGTATTGAAAATATATATCTTAATGGAACTATGATGGGATATACAAGGGAAGAGATGGCAACTAGAGTTCAAAATGTAATAGATTTTGCTGATATAGGTGAATTTATTAATCAGCCAGTTAGAATATATTCTAGCGGTATGTTTGCAAGACTAGCATTTGCTGTAGCTATAAATGTTAATCCAGATATTTTGATAGTTGATGAAGCTTTAGCAGTTGGAGATACTAGATTCCAAATAAAGTGTATAAATAAAATGAAAGAATTAAAGGATAATGGAACTACAATTCTTTTCGTTTCCCATGCAACTGAACAAGTAAAAAGATTCTGTAATAAAGCCATTTGGATAAAAGACGGAAAGATAATGGAGATTGGTGGTTCTAGTGAAGTTGGAGATGTATATGAAGACTTCATGAAATATGGTGAAGCAGATAATAAACAAGATGTTAGATTAAGTGGTGCTGAAGAGGAAGTAGCTTTAGAAGAGCCTAAAGTTGAAGATGAAATAACAGTGGAAGCTGAATTTAGAATACCTAACAATCCAGATGTATTAGCATCTATAATGAAAGTAAAACTTAATGCTACAAAATTAAAAACCTTTGATGAGTTAGCAGTAGAGGTAACCTATGATATTTATAGAGAGAAAATTGAAGGGCTTTTATTAGGTGTAGCACTTAGAACTCCTGATGGAGAGTATATATTTGGACCAAATACTTATCTTGAAAAAGTAGATATACCTAGTGATTTAGGTAGGCACAAAGTTGTATATAGAATTCCTAGTATGACATTACTTGCAGGACATTATCTTGTAGATGTAGGGATATTTACAAATGAAGGAATAGTAGGATTAGACTACAAACAACAGGTATGTGAATTCATGGTTGCTAATAAATATATATCAGAAGGAAAATTCTATATTAATCATCAATGGGAGGTTGTTAAATGATAGATATAATTTTTGACCAATATCAGCGATATAAAAATGCTAAAATTATAATTGATTCTATAAGAGAAAACAATGAAACTTTTAAAATATTAGAAGTAGGTGCAAATGCACATAAAAACTTAGAAAAGTTTTTACCAAATGATGATGTGACATATTTAGATATAAGTTTACCAGAGGAACTTTTACATGATCCTAAATATATTTTAGGTGATGCAACAAACATGAATTTTAAAAATGGAGAATATGATGTAGTCATAGCTTTAGATGTGTTTGAACATATACCAGTGGATAGAAGAGAAGCATTTATTAGTGAGATTCATAGAGTTTCAAGTAAAGTAGCCATAATATCAGCTCCATTTAATAAAGCAAAAGTTACATTTGCAGAAGAGAGGGCTAATGCTTATTATAAATCAATAATTGGATTGGATCATCATTGGTTGTATGAGCATATTAATAATGGATTGCCAGATTTAATAGAAGTAGAGAATTATTTAAAAAGCAACAATATACAATATAATAAGTTTGCACATGGAAATTTAAGCATGTGGGAAAAGTTAACAAATATCCAGGCATTACTCCAACTAGATAAAGAATTGGAAAAGTACGTAATTGAAATTAATAAGTACTATAATAGTTTTGTTTTTGATAAAGACTATGATGAAGATGGATATAGAGAATTTATAATACTTGAAAAAGGGAAAAAATTTAAGTGTGAATTAGAATATAAGAGTGATACTAAAGATCTTGAAGTATTAATAGATAATCTATATCAACTGTTTAATATAAGGATGTCAATGGGATTAGTGAATCCAATACTTCCAGGGCGTGGAGATAATATTATAAAGTTATATATTGACTATGGTATGGGATTTAGTGAATCAGAAACTTTATATAAAAATATAGAGTTATCTAATTTAAATAATGTAAAATTTGACAACTTTAAAGATAATAAGATAAAATCTATAAGAATTGATCCTACAGAAAGTCAAGGTAAATTTATATTTAGAGATTTAGTTGTAAAAAATAAGAATAATGAAGTTATTGAAAATGTAGATGTAACTACAAATGCATTTTTAAAAGACGATGATATGTATATATTCCTAAACAAAGATCCTCAAATAGTAATAAACTTTGAAGAAGAATTAATAAATAGTATAGGATTCACAATTCAAAAGATTAAGGATTATAGTAGCGAAGATCAAATCTTATATGGAGCTATAATGAAGAAATTTGAAGAAGTAAAGCAAATGGAAATTTCAAATGCAGAACTTATTAAAATTTCAACAGAAGGATTTGTTAAAAAAGTAAAGAAGAAGATGAGTAAGTAACTAAAAAATATTGGGAAGGTGACTTTTGTGGCTAATTTAGACTATTGTATTGATAGAGTAAAAGTAAGAGATGGCGAAGTATATGTTGACGGATGGGCATATTGTGAAGAAATTAAATCTGTAGCAGAGATTGATATTCCAGGAGTTGAATTTGAAAGGGATCTTGTTAGAAGAGATGATTTGTATCGTAAATATGATGAACAAGAAGAAGCTATAGAGGCAGGATTTCAACTTAAATTTAATTATCAAAATAAAATAACATTAATATTAAAGGCTGGAAATAATGTTGAAAAAATGGAATTAAACATTAAAGAAATGTCCTCAGAACCAAATCAAAATCCATCAAGATTGGTTAAAGCTATAAAAATGATTAATTTAGGTAATGTAAAAAAGGGGCTAAGGGAAGTAAAAAATAATGGCGTAACAAGCATGTATCATAAATTCAAATCAAAGTTAAGGTCAAGTGTAATATTAGAAATAAATTATGACAAATGGTTTAGGGAATCTTGTCCAACAGAAGAAGAACTTGAGCGTCAAAGAAATGAGAAGTTTGAATATACTCCATTAATCAGTATAGTAGTACCAACTTATAATACTAAACCAGTATTTTTAAAAGCAATGGTAGAATCAGTGCAAAAACAAACATATTCAAATTGGGAGCTTTGTATAGCTGATGGAGCAAGCACTAATGAAGAGACTTTAGAAATGCTTAAAAATTATGAGCAAGAAGATAAAAGAATTAAAGTGAAATATTTAAAAGAAAACTATATGATATCAGGAAATACGAACGAAGGGTTATCATTAGTTTCGGGAGAATATGTAGCTTTATTAGATCATGATGATTTATTAACTTATGATGCTTTATATGAATATATAAAAATATTAAATGATGATAGAACAGTTGATTTTATGTATTCTGATGAAGATAAAATTGATGAAAAAGAATTGGAGTTTTTTGGTCCACATTTTAAGCAAGATTGGGCTCCAGATACATTAAGAAGTTACAATTATATAACTCATTTCTCTGTTTTTTCTAAAGAACTTTTAGATAAGGCTGGAAATTTCCGTAGTGAGTTTGATGGAAGTCAAGATTTCGATATGATTTTAAGATTAACTGAAAAGGCTAATAAGGTAGTTCATATATCTAAAGTATTATACCATTGGAGAGTACATAATGGATCAACGGCAGCTGGTATTGATGTAAAACCTTATGCAATTGAAGCTGGTAGAAGATCTATTGAAGAACATTTAAAGAGAATGGGAATAAATGGCACTGTAAAAAGAGGAAACTTTAGTGGTTGTTACAAGGTAGAATATGATATAGATAATAATCCAAAAGTATCAATTATAATACCAAATAAGGATGAAGTTAGTACATTGAAAAAGTGTATTTCTTCTATAATTAAAAAATCTACTTATAGTAATTATGAAATTATTATTGTAGAAAATAATAGTAAGGAAAATTCTACATTTAAGTATTATGATGAACTTTCTAAAATGGACAAAGTTAAAGTTGTTAAATGGGAAAGAGAATTCAATTATTCAGCAATTAATAACTTTGGAGTAGCTAATTGTGATGGTGAATACATATTATTGTTAAATAATGATACTGAAGTCATTAAGGAAAGATGGTTAGAAGAATTAGTAATGCATGCTCAAAGACCAGAGGTTGGAATAGTTGGTGGTAAATTATATTATCCAGATGACACCATACAACATGCTGGTATTGTAGTTGGAGTAAATGGTGTTGCTGATCATATTGGTAAAGGTTTTGGAAGATATGAAAATGGACATATGGGAAGATTACTTATTAAGCAAAATGTTAGTGCAGTAACAGGTGCATGTCTTATGATAAAAAGGAATGTGTTTGAGGAAGTTCAAGGATTAACTGAAGATTTTGCAGTAGCATTTAATGATATTGATTTATGTTTAAAAGTAAGAGAAAAAGGATATAAAATAATTTTTAATCCATACGTTGAATTATATCATTATGAATCAAAATCAAGGGGAGCAGAAGATACTCCAGAAAAAATTCAAAGATTTAATAGAGAAATATCTATGTTCTATGAAAAGTGGGGAGAAAATATAGTAGATCCTTATTATAATATTAATTTCTCACGTAAGCTTGCAAACTATAGTTTGAATGAAGAGTAATTTATTATGAAGATATCAATTATTTGTCCAATTTATAACGGGGAAGATTACATAGAAGCATTAAACGAAAGTTTAATGCTTCAACAAAATGTAGAGTTATTTGAAGTTAGATATATCTTAACAAAATCAAAAGATAATAGTGAAGAAATCCTAAAAAGAATATCAGCTAAATACAAAAGAATAGAGCCTGATAATTTTTCTCATAGTTTAACAAGGGAAAAGGAGGCTTATGAAGCTGAAGGAGACATAATAGTTTTTATAACACAAGATATTAAAATTAAGGATACCATGTGGTTATATAATTTAACTAAGGATATAGAATTAGGTTTATGTGATGCATCTTATTCAAGACAAATTTGTGAAAATAAAACAATAGAGAGATATACAAGAATGAAAAATTATTCGGAAAAAAGTAGAATAGTTTCTAAAGCGGATTTGGATACCTTAGGGATAATGACTTATTTTTATTCGGATGCAGCTTCTGCTATAAGGAAGAGTGTATTTACTAAATTGAAAGGTTATGATGGAAAAATTCTGTTAACCAATGAAGATATGTATATTGCTTATAAAATTATAAATAATGGGTATAAAATAAAGTATTGTTCAGATTCGGTAGTTATTCACTCGCATGAGTATACATATAAAGCTTTATTTAAGAGATATTTTGATCAAGGTGTATTTCTAAAACAACATGAATATATAACTAATTCAGGTGCTAATGAAGGGGCTATAAGCTTATTAAAGTTTGTAGTTATTAATTCACTTAAGGAAAAAAATTTTAGAGCGTTTTTTGACATTGTTCCTAATTTCGGGGTTAGATTTATTGCAAACAAATTTGGAAGCAATTATAAAAAAATTAGTAGAGAAAAGATATTAAAGTATACATCTAGCCCCAATTATTGGTCGAAGGAAGAAGTATAGTATTTCTTCCTTTTATCATTAAAAATTAAGAGGTGAAAAATGAAAAAAATATTTGAGAAATATATAAAGTTATTAGTTCCATTAATAATTTTGCTTATTGTGAATTTTTATATAATTAAAGGGAAAAAATCAATTGTTACTGCTTTTGCAATAATAGTAGTGTATATTTTAATTTCAATAATTATTAGCACTAAGAATAAATTTATAAATATTGAAAGTTTTCATAAAAAAAGATACTATATTGCAATTACTTTGTTTGTATTGTTGGTATCATTTAAGTTTCATGGATCTTCCATAGGTTGTTGGGACAATTATTATCATGATTATGGTGAAAATTATACAAAATCTACAATCTTAGGTGAACCAAGAGGAATACGATCTGATGAATGGTTAGTTCAAACTCCAATGTATATGGCTCAGGCAACATTAGAAGATGGGCTTCAAAGAAAAAATACTAATATTAATCCAGATGGACAGGATATGATCGTTTCATATTATACTCCTGTTTTAGATCCTACAATTATAGGAAGTCCTATGAATTGGGGATTCTTATTTTTAGATGTAGAAAGAGCATTTTCATGGTATTGGAATTTTAAGGTTATAGCACTTTTTATGTTATCATATGAAATGGCCCTAATGTTATCTAATAGGAATAGAAAGATAGCTTTATTTGGAGCAACATTAATAGCATATTCATCTGCATCACAATGGTGGTTTAGTACAGTAGTAGTTAATTTAACTATTTTTTCACAAGGATGCATAGTTGCAGCTTATTATTATTTGAGAAATAATAGTAGGAGTAATAGTATTAAAAAGAAGATACTACTTGCAGCTATGTTTATTGTTTCTGGAGTAGGATTTATATTAACTTTATATCCAGCAATGCAAGTCCCGCTAGGATATTTGAGTGCAATTTTATTTTTGTACCTAGTGATTAAAAATAAAGATTATATTAATAAAAAGGATATAATTATATTTGCTATTTCTCTTGGAGTAATAATTGGAGTAGTAGGGTACTTTTTGCTTACTGCTAAGGATGCTATAAGTGCAGTATCAAATACTGTTTATCCAGGAAAAAGATTTGAAGTTGGAGGAAATTATGATTTCAAACTTTTAAGTAATTATATCTTTGATTGGCTACTTCCATATAGGGAAGTTAATTTTCTAAATTCATCAGAAGTTAGCGGTTTTGTAAGTTTAATACCATTAATATTTATATTATTTTTCTTTAAAAAGAAGGATGCTGAAGATAAAAAATTGATAAATATTATATTTGTATATATGTTAATAATGCTTTCTTTCATAGTTATAGGGTTTCCAAGTATATTAGCTAAGATAACATTATTTTCATATAGCACAGCAAATAGAATGATGCTTGTGTTAGGTCTTACATGTAACTATTTATTATTTATGTTGCTTCCTAGAATGAAAGAAGAAATGACTAAATTAAGTGTAGTTATACCAGTAACAGTAGTGACTATTTTAATTATTTTCATTCCACATTATCATACTATATCACATAATTATTTAAATAGGTCTGGAGCTATTATTGCAATAGGAATCTTTAGTATGTTGATATATTTAATAGCTAAGAATGATATTAAAAGGTTAGTTCCTTATGGAGTTATTTTAATGATAATTACAGGATTTACTGTTAATCCAATCGCTAGAACGTTAGCTCCAATAATGAATAAATCAGTTAGTAAGGAGATAGTTAAGATTAACAAAGAAGAACCAGGAAAATGGGCTGCAGTAGGAGGAAATTCTTTATTTGGAGGGAATTTATTATATGCTAATGGAGTTGAAACATATGATGGAGTAAAGTATTATCCTAATCTTGATATGTGGCATGCTCTGGATGAAGATGATAAATATAAAGATGTTTATAATAGATATCATCATATAATTTTAAATTTAACAGAAGAAGATACTAAATTTACATTGCTTCAACCAGACCAAATTGAAGTAAAAGTAAATATAGATGATTTGAATAAAGCAGGAATAAAATATTTATTAAGTAGTGAAAATTTAGAAAGGTTTAATACTAATGAAAATAGGTATTTTAAAGAATTATATTATAATAGTGTGGATAACGCATATATATATGAATATGTTAAATAGAGCATGAATATTGTGGTAATGATATAAAAGTTATTACAAGTATGATATAATTTTTGTATGTTTTATCTTAGTAAAACAATTACATTTATATATAACATAAAGAAATGAGGTTGAAGTATTTGAAAGGTATTATATTAGCAGGAGGATCTGGAACAAGATTATATCCTGTCACAAAAGCTATGTCAAAACAAATGGTTCCAATTTATGATAAACCTATGATTTATTATCCGATGTCAGTACTAATGTTGGCAGGGATAAGAGATATATTAATTATATCTACACCAAGAGATATAGTTAATTTTAAAGAATTATTTAAAGATGGTAGTGATTTAGGTTTAAATATTGAATATGCTATACAAGAAAATCCAAATGGATTAGCTGAAGCATTTATTATAGGAGAAGAGTTTATAGGAAAAGATTCTGTAGCAATGATATTAGGTGATAATATATTCTATGGGCAAAGTTTCTCTGCAACTTTAAAAAAGGCTTCAAGTCTAGAAAAAGGTGCATATGTATTTGGTTATTATGTTCAAAATCCAAAAGCATTTGGTGTTGTTGAATTTGATGAAGATGGTAAAGTTATATCATTAGAAGAAAAGCCAGAAAAACCAAAATCTAAATATGCAGTTCCAGGATTATATTTCTATGATAATTCAGTTGTAGAAAAGGCAAAGAAATTAGAACCTTCTGCTAGAGGCGAATTGGAGATAACAGATTTAAACAAAGTCTATATGGAAGAAAAAACATTAAAGGTCCAACTTCTTGGAAGAGGTATGGCATGGCTTGATACTGGGACACATGCTTCAATGCTTCAAGCTTCAAATTTTGTTGAAGCAGTACAAAATACTCAAGGTACTTATGTAGCATGTTTAGAAGAAATTGCATACAGACAAGGTTGGATTAATGCTGATAAGGTTAGAGAATTGGCTAAACCTTTATTAAAAACTGGATATGGTACATATTTAGTAGATGTAGTTGAAGAATTAGAAAGAAAAAATAAATAAGATTGTAAGGTGATTATACAATGAAGATAGTAATTACAGGTGGAAAAGGACAGTTAGCAAACGAATTTAAAACAATTCTAACAACTGGAGAAGCTGAAATTGCTAAATGTCCAATTGATATTACAAAGTGTGAAACTTTATATGTAGATGTAGATGAATTAGACATTACAGATTTAAATAAGGTAAACGAATTTATATTAAATGAAAAGCCAGATGTTATTATTAATTGTGCTGCTTTTACAAATGTTGATGGTTGTGAAAGTAATAAAGATGCCGCTTTTAAAGTAAATGCATTGGGTGCTAGAAATTTAGCAATAGCAGCAGAAAAAGTAGAGGCAAAATTTGTTCATGTATCTACAGATTATGTGTTTTCAGGAATTGGAAGTGTTCCTTTATCTGAATGTGAACAAACTAAGCCATATAGTGCCTATGGAACTACAAAACTTATGGGAGAGAACTATGTAAGAGAATTTTGCTCTAAGTATTATATAGTAAGAACTGCATGGTTATATGGGTATGTAGGTAAAAATTTTGTTTACACAATGATGAACTTAGGAAAAACTAAGGATGCTATAAAAGTTGTAAATGATCAAAGAGGAAATCCAACAAACGCTAATGATTTAGCTTATCATATTCTTAAGCTAATAAAGACAGAAGAATATGGGGTATATCACTGTACAGGTGAAGGTGAATGTAGTTGGTATGATTTTGCAAGTAAGATTATAGAACTTTCAGGAGGAAAATGTAAAGTAAATCCAACTACTTCAGAAGAATATGCAAAGGAATATCCAGCTTCAGCGAAGAGGCCAGAATATTCATCACTTGATAATATGATGTTAAGATGTACAGTTGGAAATGAAATGAGACATTGGGAAGATGCTATTAAAGCTTTTATGGAAAATGTTAATAAATAATTAAATAGTTAAAAGATAAAGGTTATATAATATAAGAAATGTATTATAAGAATTATATTATATAACCTTTATTTTATTGTATTAATATAACTATTTATAGATTAATAATTTTTACATAGTTTTATAACAATGGGATATTTGAATTAGGAATAAATGTATAGTAATATATAGAGAGTAAAAATTGCAATGGGGGAGGATAAATGCATATATAGTGTTAATTTTTTATAATTAAGAATAGTATAACAAAGAAATTGAAAAGGGGATATAAATGAATAAGAAATATTATAGTTATACTAAGAGTGTAGGTATATTAATTTTAGTAGCTGTTATTTTAGCAACAATAATTGAAACGTTAATATTCAATTTTTCATATTTTACAGTAGATAAAAATGAAAAAGGATTAATTGAATTAAATTACGAAGATTTAAAATTAAATAATATTGATATAAAAGGAAACGAATTTATAATAAATGGAGATAATCCTAGTTTTGAAATTAATAGCACTAATAAAGTGTTAAGATTAAAGATAGGATTAGTAGCTGGAACAGGAAATTTTAACCTTCAGCAAGAAGAGGGGAAATTTGAATATAAGAGTGATACAGAATTTAAGGATTACATGATATTAAAGATTGAGAATGAAAAAAGTATAAAAATAAAGGTTGCACCTCAAAATGGAGCAAAATCCATATTTATTAATAGCATACAAATTGATAATGAATTTTGCTTTAATTATGTAAGATTTATAATCATTGCATCATTTTTAATTGTTTTAGGATATTTTATTTTCTTTAATAAAATTGTTAAGGAAAAATTACATGTAACTTTTTTTGTGATAGTTATTTTATTTGGAAGTTGTCTTTCATTGTTAACACCTACATATTTTCCGTATGATGAAAAGGATCATTTTGTAAAAGCATATCAAACCTCAAGAGGAATATTTGGCTTTACTAATGAAGAGATTCCAATAAAGTGGATAGATAATAGTGATGATTTCTTGAAAATTGATACTACTAGATCTAGATTTAATAATTATCAAGAAAGACTTGAGTATGAAAAGAAATTTGCTAGCAAAGAGTATAGTAAAGAGGCAAATTATTATACAAGTGCTGTAACATATCTATCTGTACCATATCTTCCATCAGCATTGGGAATATTTATAGGAAGGTTGATTGGATTATCATTTATCCATACCTTTTATTTAGGAAGAATTTTTTCGGTAATAGCTTTTGCTATTGTGGGTGCTATTACAATTAAAAAAGTTAAGGTAGCTAAAAGATTAATTTTTGCCATTGGTTTATTTCCAGCTATTTTATATTTAGCAGCTTCATATTCGGCAGATCCTATGACTTTAATTTTTTCTTTGGCAGGAGTTGGTGTTTTCCTAAATATGCTTGCTAGCAAGAAAAATGAGGTGGATTATAGACATGTTGCAGTTTTTGGAATATGTATAGCTATTGCAGCAATGTCGAAAGTTCCTTATGCACTTTTGGGTATATTAGTATTAGTAGTGCCTAAGGAAAAATTTAAAACTTTGAATAAAAATAAAGTTATTTATTTAAAGTTTATAGCATTAGCTATAATTGGGGGGGCGACAATTGCAGCACTTTTATTTGCAAAATCAAAAGGTATTAGTCAATGGAAGGTATCAGGGGCAAATGACAAACAGCAATTGCTATTTATATTACATAATCCTTTGCAATATGCTAAAGTTTGTATACAGTATATTTCAAAATCAGCCTTATCATACTTTGAAGGAGCAACTATCTTGTTATGTTATGTGAAACCATTGGACACAATATGGTTAGTATATGATATGGCTATTTTATTTGTTTTATCAGTAATAGATAATGAGTCACATGTTTTAAAATTTAGGTGGATAGACAAAGGTGCAATTTTTGTATCTATTGCTGCAGCCTGGGGATTGGTAATTACAGCTTTGTATTTAACTTTTTCACCTGTCGGGGCAGTAGATGTTTCTGGAGTTCAAGGAAGGTATTTTGCGCCTTTAATGCTACCATTTCTATTATTATTTAGAAATAATAATATAACTCACAATTTTAAACCAAAAAATATGAATTTTATTTTATCTATAGTAACTTTATTGCCGTTATTAGTAGTAATCTTGAAGATATTTGTGAATTTTAATGCATAATAAAATGATTTTTTAATTTTTAAATCATAAAAAATTAAAAATATATATTATTTATACAAAAATAGAATAAAGTAAAAAATAAAATGAAATATGTTTAAATAAAAAAATGAATTATTATTAAATGTATGGATAAATAAAGAAAGTTTAATGAAAAAAAGAGCACTAATTAGTTGCTCTTTTTTTATTTGGGAAAATTTAAATTTTTTATTACTTCTATAGAACATATAAACAGTAATGTTAAATTTTTTTCATTGTAATTATATGCTTTTTAATATCAAAATTGAAAGCGGTTTTACAAAAAAAAACAGTAATTTACATATTACATTGTGAGTTTTTAAATTAAAATGAAATGAATTATATGTATGTGTGTAAAATTGGGAAGATATACATGATAAATTTATTGGAAACATAACACATTAAAAGAAAAAAATGAAAAGTGTATTGGGGTGAATATAGAGTATAAGCAATTTTTATAAAATTGAAAAAACTATGTAAACTATTGTAATATTGAGGGCTCGATGAAAAATTCGACAAAAAACGCAAGTATAACATAAAAGAAATATAGACAAATTGTTTACCTAAATTATTTGATATGCTAAAATTATTAAGTAAATATTAAGAAAGGGGGGAGACTATGAATACTAAAAATAGGATTATATCTGCAATATTAGTCTTTATTTTGGCATTCAATTTATTACCTACACTAACAACTAAAGGAATGGAAAATAATATTAATATTGTTTCTGAAACTTTAGTTACAGTAGATGAGGCAAAAGAATGGGCAGAATCAAAAGGTGCAACACAAACTTTTATAAATTTAGCTCAATATTATTGGCAATATGCTAAAGAACGTGGAGGTGTTAATCCTGCAGTAGCATATGTACAAGCTGCAAAAGAGACAGGCTATGGGAAATTTGGAGGTGTGATTGATGAATCCTATCATAATCCATGTGGCTTAAAAACAAGAGCTGGAGGTAGTGATACAGATCCAAATGCACATCAAAAATTTGAAAGTTGGCAACAAGGTGTACAAGCTCATTTAGACCATTTAGCAGTATATGCTGGAGCGGCAGGTTATCCAAGAAGTGATACTCCAGATCCAAGATGGCAATGGGTTAAGGTTGGATCTGCAAAAACTGTAGTGGACCTTGGTGGTGCTTGGGCTCCGAGTAGTACATATGGTGTTGAAATAATGGGAATGTATAATGATTTATATAGTACATCTAAAAATCCTAAGTTAGCAGGAGAAATAACTTCACCAGTACAATTTGCTAAGGTATCAGCAAAAACAATGACTGTAACAGGTTGGGCAATAGCTGATTCAGGAGTAAAAGAAGTACAAATATTTGTTGATGGACAGATAAAAGGTAAGGTAGTTCCTAATATAGCTACTCCAGATATTAATGAAAAATATCCGGGACATGTAAATGGTAGTAACAGTGGTTATAAAATTGATGTTGATGTTTCAAATATATCTTCAGGATACAAGGTTGTAATAGCAAGAACTGTGGCAAATGATGGAAGTATAAAAGATGCAGGAAGAACTGTTTATTTTAATAAATTGGAATCAAAAGGTGAAATAATTACACCAGAACAATTTGCTAATGTATCAGCAAAATCAATGACTGTAACAGGTTGGGCAATAGCTGATTCAGGAGTAAAAGAAGTACAAATATTTGTTGATGGAAAGTTAAAAAGTACAGTAGTACCTAATAAAGCAACAGCAGATATTGGAAAAACTTATTCAAATTATCCAAATGCAAGTACAAGTGGATATGAAGCAACTGTAGACACATCAGATGTATCTCAAGGATATAAAGTAATAATAGCAAGAGCTGTAGCAAATGATGGTAGTATAAGAGATGCAGGAAGAACAGTACTTGTAAATAAGTTAGAATCAAAAGGTGAAATAATTACACCAGAACAATTTGCTAATGTATCAGCAAAATCAATGACTGTAACAGGTTGGGCAATAGCTGATTCAGGAGTAAAAGAAGTACAAATATTTGTTGATGGAAAGTTAAAAAGTACAGTAGTACCTAATAAAGCAACAGCAGATATTGGAAAAACTTATTCAAATTATCCAAATGCAAGTACAAGTGGATATGAAGCAACTGTAGACACATCAGATGTATCTCAAGGATATAAAGTAATAATAGCAAGAACTGTAGCAAATGATGGTAGTATAAGAGATGCAGGAAGAACAGTGCTTGTGAATAAGTTAGAATCCAAAGGTGAAATAATTACACCAGAACAATTTGCTAATGTATCAGCGAAATCAATGACTGTAACAGGTTGGGCAATAGCTGATTCAGGAGTAAAAGAAGTACAAATATTTGTTGATGGAAAGTTAAAAAGTACAGTAGTACCTAATAAAGCAACAGCAGATATTGGAAAAACTTATTCAAATTATCCAAATGCAAGTACAAGTGGATATGAAGCAACTGTAGACACATCAGATGTATCTCAAGGATATAAAGTAATAATAGCAAGAACTGTAGCAAATGATGGTAGTATAAGAGATGCAGGAAGAACAGTGCTTATAAGTAAGTTGGAGACAAAAGGAGAAATACAATCTCCAGCACAATTTGATAAAGTTAGTGGAAATACAATGAAAGTTACAGGATGGACAGTAGCAGGTTCAGGAGTAAAAGAAGTTAGTATAATTGTAGATGGAAAAGTAAAAGGTACAGTAGTGCCAAATAAAACTACAACTGATATTGGGAAAACTTATTCAAACTATCCAAATGCAAATACAAGCGGATATGAAGTTACTGTAGATATTTCTGACATAACAGAAGGAAATAAAGTAATAATAGCACGAACTGTTGGAAATGATGGGACTATTAAAGATGCAGGTCGAACTGTTTTTATTGATAAACTTCAAACAAAAGGAGAAATAAATACTCCAGAACAGTTTGAAGTAGTTCATAATAATCAATTGACCATATCAGGATGGACAATAGCAAAGTCAGGTGTTAAAGAAGTTGATATATTTGTTGATGGAAAGTATAAGGGAAAAGTAGTTCCAAATAAATCAACATTAGATATACAATCTGAATTTTCATACTATCCAAATGCAGCTACAAGTGGTTATGAAATTACTGTAGATATTTCTGATGTAACAGAAGGAAATAAGGTAATAATAGCTAGGACAGTTGGAAATGATGGTAGTATAAGAGATGCTGGAAGAACATTTGAGAAAAAGACAAAGAATTTAGTTGTTATTGATCCAGGTCATAACTATGGTGGAGATTATGGTGCTACTTCAACTTTCAATGGAGTTTTTTATAGTGAAACAGATTTAAATATGCAGGTTTCATTAAAACTTGAAAGTGCTCTTAAAGCTCAAGGGTATTCGGTAATTTTAACAAGATCTTCTTTAGAAAGAAGTACTCTTGATCAAACAACAAGTTTGCGTACTAGAGCAATATTAGCCAATAGTTATAATGCTGATTTGTTTATTAGTATTCATCATAATTCGGTATATCCTAATACTACTGCTAGAGGTTCAGAAGTATATTATACTGAGAGAACTGCTGGTGATAATGGAATGCCAGCACATAATCCAGATAAATTTGAGAAATCTCGCGATTTAGCAATAGCTACAGCAAGTAGTATAAGTAATAATACTGGATTTATAAATAGAGGTGGAAAAGGTGATGTTAGTAGTTTAGGAATTGGATTATCTGTTCTTAGAAATACTAAAATGCCAGCAATACTTGTTGAATGTGGGTATATTTCAAATCCAACAGAAGCTAGTTTATTAGCGACTGATTCAAATCAACAAGCAACTGCTAATGGGATTACTCAGGCAGTAAAAGCAAGATACTAAATAAAATATTTAGAGTGTCTTATAATGATTTTTTAATTATTATAAGACACTCTTTTTTAGTAATAAAATACAATATAATTTTAGTGTTGATAAATAGTATATTTCTTTACAGTAATATTAAACTGTGGTATAATTTGATTGGTTATTTTGTCTATTAAGGTAGTAATGAGGTGGAATTGTGAAAGTATTAGTTATTATTCCAGCATATAATGAAGAAAAAAATATTGTTGATGTAGTGATGAATTTAAAAAAATCGTCACCAAATGTTGATTATATAATCATAAATGATTGTTCAAAAGATTTAACAAAAGATGTAATTGAATCAAGTGGATTTAATTATGTATCCTTACCAGTAAACTTAGGAATTGGTGGAGGAGTACAAACTGGATATAAATATGCAATGGAACATGATTATGATATAGCAATTCAAATAGATGGTGATGGACAACATGATCCTAGTTGTATAAATAAATTAATTGAGCCAATTATTAATGGGGAAGCAGATATGGTAATAGGTTCAAGATTTATTGAAAAAGAAGGATTTCAAACTTCGTTCATGAGAAGGTTTGGAATTAACTTTTTAAAGGGATTAATAAAATTATGTTGTGGTAAAGAAATTACAGATACGACTAGTGGATTTAGGGCTACTTCGAAAAGGCTAACTAAAAGGTTTGCAGAAGTTTATGCTCAAGATTACCCAGAACCAGAGGCTATTATAGATAGCGTGTTAAATGGATATAAGGTTTTAGAAATTCCAGTTATAATGCATGAAAGAAAAGAAGGTGAATCTTCTATTAATTTGACTAAGTCAATTTATTATATGATAAAAGTTTCACTTGCTATAATATTATGTAGATTAACTCACAAGAAAAAGGTATTGAATTAATATTAAGTTTGGAAAGATAATGCTTAGGTATTATCTTTCGTTAATATTTGATAAGTGATAGGTGAATATAAGTGTTTTAGGAGGTATTCTAGAATGAATTCAAGGATACAGATTTTATTTATTGTAGTAGTCTTTCTTTTTTTAATAGGAATAATACATTTGTTAAAAAAGAAGAAATTGGATCTCAAGTATACATTGTTGTGGATAATTGCTACTGTAGTATTGCTTATAGTTACAATATTTCCAAACATAATGTACGTAATATCAAACCTAATAGGGATAGAAACTCCTATTAATAGTGCGTTGGTTTTAGCTGGAGTTTTTGTGATTATAATACTTATTACAATTACATCAATAGTATCTCAGTTAAATAGGACTGTTCGAGTTTTAGTTCAAGAGGTAGCATTGCTTGAAAAAAGAATTAGAGATTTATCAAATGAAAATAAAGATGGAATAGAGGATTAGCATGAGGGAGGCAAAAATGGGTAGTTACATATTATTTGCAATATATTTAATACTTTCAGTATCAGGTCTATTTTTATTTAAATTAGGTTGTGAGAAAGATTTCTTAGTATCTGTAACTACAGGAATTTTTAGTTTAAAAATAAGTTTTTTGTCAATAATTGGATTGATGTGCTATGCATGTAGCTTTTTGCTCTATATGTTTTTAGTATCAAAATCTGATATGACATACTTAGTTCCTATGTCAACAGCTTTTACACAGGTACTAACGATTATATTTGGTGCTATGATATTGAAAGAAACTATAACAGTGTCTAAAGTTTTAGGAACAGTGATGATATTAATTGGTGTAGTTATAATGAACATAAAGAAGTAGAAAATAAAAACTATCTCTAAGAATATGAGATGGTTTTTATTTTTTTTATATCTATTTGTAGAAATAAGGTATTAGTTCCATTAAAATATATAGTTAACATGGAGAATCCATTATGATAAAATATATATTAGTGAATTAAAAAAATAGAAGGAGAAACTAAAATGAAAGTTAAAAAAGCTATTATTCCTGCAGCAGGACTAGGAACAAGGTTTTTACCTGCAACTAAAGCACAACCAAAAGAAATGTTGCCTATAGTTGATAAGCCAACAATACAATTTATTATAGAGGAAGCAATTGCTTCTGGAATAGAAGAAATATTAATAATAACAGGAAGAAATAAAAAGTGTATAGAAGATCACTTTGATAAATCTGTTGAATTAGAAATGGAATTAGAGAAATCAGGAAAATCGGAATTGTTAGAGGTAGTAAGAGATATATCTGATATGGTTGATATTCATTACATAAGACAAAAGGAACCAAAAGGATTAGGGCATGCTATTCATTGTGCTAAGACATTTGTTGGGAATGAGCCTTTTGCAGTACTATTAGGTGATGATGTAGTTGACAGTAAAGTTCCATGTCTAAAACAACTTATAGATTGTTATAGTGAATATAAAACGTCAATACTTGGAGTTCAAACAGTACCTAATGAAGACGTTTCTAAGTATGGAATTGTAGATGGAATTCATATTGAAGATAGAGTTTATAAGGTTAAGGATTTAGTTGAAAAACCAGCAGCAGAAGATGCACCAAGCAATGTTGCTATTTTAGGAAGATATATAATAACTCCTCAAATATTTGATATATTAGAAAATACTATTCCAGGTAAGGGTGGGGAGATTCAATTAACAGATGCATTGAAAACATTAATTGGTCAAGAAGCTATGTATGCATATAATTTTGATGGAAGAAGATATGATGTTGGAGATAAACTTGGATTTTTACAAGCTACTATAGAGTATGCATTGAAAAAGCCTGAATTAAGAGAAGGGTTTATAGATTACTTAAATACGAAACCATGGGAAAATTAAAAAATAGGTTGTAATATATGATTTTCATATATTACAACCTATTTTTCTTTGATTTTATGGAAATAAAGCATCCAAGATAGCTCCAAAATATTATAGGCATAAAGCTTGGAATGTAAATCAAATTACGTTCAAATAGATTAACAAAAATTAATCCCACTAGCAATGAAAAAATAACAAAGTCCATTTTTTTCATATTTCCATAAGAACGATCTAGAATCTTTACTAAAAATGAGAATGAAATTAATATTATGGCTAAGAATAATATTAATGCGATTGGACCATTAGCAGTCAATATTTCAAGATATACATTATGAAGACCGCCTGCTTCTATTCCGTCCATAACTATCTCAGGCCGAGCTGCAGAAACATTTTCAACTAAACTTGAATTGCCTACTCCAAAAATAGGATTATTTTTTATTACCAACCAAGCTGAGTACCAGAGTTCATTTCTTGCAGACAAAGCAGTATAAAGTTTATCATGAAAGATAGAAAAAAATGTTATACCAAATATAGTTGGAACAATAACCATACCACGTCTGATATATTTGTTTTTAAAGTGCATAAATATTAAAACAAAAGGAATTGCAATGATTAATAAATAAGCACTTTTTCCTTTTGAATATATCACAGGAAGTAATTGAGATATTATATTAATTACATAAAATAATTTTATTTTATAATTACTATTTTTATTTTTTAATAATAAATAATATGTTATGAGTAATCCAATAGCTGAAGCAAGTGCAAGGGAATTTTTATATATGTATAGACCTTGAAATCCCTTACCATCACCAGGGCCATATATCACTTGATTAATTGTAAATGATATTTTAGTAAAAAATAAAAAGTTTGATGCAATTGAAAATATAAAAGTAAATATAGATATGAAGTTTGAAAATATATCTAATTCTTTATGTAATAACTTTTCATCTTTATCAAGATTTATGAAAAATACTCCAAGTAGCATAATACAATTAATTACCCATGTTATTAAATTTGACGATGATCTATAGAAAATTAAGTTAATAGCTAATGTAAATATAAGAAATGCAGCTATGGCTAATTCTATTAGATTTGGAGCTCTTTTAAGTATTTTAACAGTATGTATAATAACTAAAATAACACCCCATATAACAGCAAGTTTTTGCAATAAATTTATATATGGTATTTCTTTAAAAATAGTTATAGAACATAAATTTATAAACAAATAAAGTAAACAAAAATAAAAATTATTGCCTATAATTTTAATAGTTTTATTAAACATAGTAACTCTCTCTTTCTAAAAATTAATAAATTAAAAATATATATAATAATTAAATCATACTTCTAAATTTAGAAGTGATTTGAATATAATTATGAATTATTTATAGAAACACATATATAATTATACTTTACGAACAAATAAATAACAATTGAAAAAACCCGCATAGCGGGTTTTTTTATCTTGGAATCATACCTATTTTCTTTTGCATCTTTCTAAGAGTTTTATTAGCTACATAAGAAGCTTTTTGAGCGCCTTCCTTATAAATGGACTCTAAATAAGCTTTGTTCTTTACAAGCTCTTTAACTTTTTCTTGAATAGGTTGAAGCTCATTAACTATTGCATCAGCTACATCTGATTTTAGATCCGCATAACCTTTATCTTTATAATATTCTACTAATTCTTCTGGTGAAGATTCTTTAATAGCTGAGAGAATATTTAGCAAATTTTTAACTCCTGGTTGATCATCTGTGTAATTTATAATACCTAAGCTATCAGTAACAGCTCTACTGATCTTTTTCTTAATAACATCTGGAGGATCCATAATAAGTATGAAGGAGTTAGGATTATCTGAGGATTTTGACATCTTTTTAAGAGGTTCTTGTAAATCCATGATCTTTGCACCTTCTTTAGGGATATATCCTTCAGGTATTTTAAATGTATCACTATAGGTACTGTTAAATCTTGTAGCTATATCTCTTGTAAGTTCTAAGTGTTGAGTTTGATCTTTTCCAACTGGTACTAAATCAGTATTGTATAAAAGAATATCAGCTGCCATAAGGGATGGATAGTTAAATAAACCAACACCTATAGAATTGCCCATCTTTTGTGATTTATCTTTATATTGAGTCATTCTGCTGAGTTCACCCATATAAGTATTGCAAGTTAATAACCAAGAACATTCTGCATGAGCTGGTACATGTGATTGTATAAATAGGGTATTCTTTTCAGGAGAAATACCAGCAGCTATGTATATTGATAATAATTCTAAAGATCTTCTTCTTAAATCAGCAGGTTTTTGACGAACAGTTATTGCATGTAAGTCAACGATACAAAAATAACAGTCATAATCATCTTGAAGTTTAACCCAATTTTTTAAAGCTCCTAAATAATTACCAAGAGTTAAATCTCCAGATGGTTGTATTCCACTGAAAATAATTTTTTTATTTTCATTATTAAGGTTCTCTGACATTAAAAACACCTCTTCCTAAAGCTTCAGTAATACTTATATTATAGGATTTACCAATTTAACTGTCAATGAAATGAGGCTATATAAAAAAAGCTGATATAAATCAGCTTTAGTAATGTCTCTTTTTTTCATAGATAGTAGAAGTAATAAAAGCTATAGTTGAGATAATAAGAATCGTAATTATAGCATATTCACCATAACTTAGAATAAGCATTGATAACAGTAGGAAGATTATAAGACCTAACACCCATTTAGCTATATTCATTAAAATCACTCCTCTTAAGTTTTAAGGCTTACATGAAATAGTATTGCCATAGTCAAAATTAATAATACATTTTGATTGTTCCGGTACATTTGCTATTATTAATTTCTGTGAATATAATGTTTCATATAGATTAATAAGGGGGCATTTATTTTGGTTGAAGGAAAAGTTTTGGGCACAAGAGATTTGGTATTAATGGCATTAATGATAGCATTAGTTTTTGTTGCAGGAAGTATTATTAAAGTACCAACAATAGGTGGTTTTGTTCAGATTGGTGATTGTATGGTTTTTTTATCAGTAGTTGTACTTGGTAAAAATAAAGGAGCTATTACTAGTGCTTTAGGAATGTTTTTGGTTGATATTTTTGCTGGATATTATATGTGGGCACCATTTACATTTATAATAAAGGGTATTATGGCATATATAGCTGGGGTTATAATTGAAGGAATATTAAAACATAAAAATAGTAATGTTGGATTTAGGATAGAATATATTTTGGCTTTTATGGTTAGCGGAATTTTTATGGTTATTGCTTATTTTTTTGCTGGAGCAATAATTGCAGGTTTTTTAACAGATAAGATGGGATTAGTTCAAGGGTTAGCAATTTCAGCTAAAGATATAATTGGAAATGTTGTTCAAGTTACTACAGGAATAGTTATTTCAGTACCACTTAGTGCTATTATTGTATCAGCTAAGAAAAAAGTTTTTAATTAATATAAACAAAATTGAAAGCAAGTAAAAGTTATATATAAAATAAAAACTCTAGCGATGACTCACTAGAGTTTTTTTGTTATCTTCTACTACTGAATTTTTCAGTTTTTCTTGCTTTTCTGCATTCAGGACATCTTACAGGATCATTTTCAAATCCTTTTTCTTTAAAGAATTCTTGTTCACCTACAGTGAAAATAAATTCTTTGCCACAGTCTTTACAAGTTATTTTTCTGTCTTCCAAATTAACTTAACCTCCTTAAAATTCATAGGTAAATTGACTTTAATAATTCTAACACCTTGCCTGAACTTTAAGGAAAGGATTAGGATCATAGAGAATTACCGTAATTTATATTTATAAATCCTTATAGATAATAAAAATAAGTAGTATTTACTTAACTTTTCCAATATCTTTCTTATGCTTAAAGCAAAAAATCAAGAAACTAATTATAGGAATAAATATAAAAATAAATATATTAATTATCTGCAATAGTTTCAAAGAAGAAAATAAGAAATATTGGTTTTCAGTAAAAATAAATGATACTGTAAACATTATTAAACTATAAAAGAATATAAATAGCTTTTTATCTTTAATTTTATCCTTATACAATATTATTATTCCATATGAAGATAAAATATACTTAATGAACCACATGCAAACACTTCTAAAGATATAAAATAATTCCCCAAATTCCAAAAATGAAGCGATTTGTACTCTTTGAGCTGCTACAAATTCAGGATAAAAGAAATTTAGTGCCATCTCAGGACCAAAAAAGGCAATGGCAGATAAGAAAGAAAAAGTAATAATTATAGTACAAAAAACTATAGCTATTTTACTATGCTTTAATAAAGATGCCTTCTTATCTAAATACCTTAAATATGGTAGTGTAATTGATATTGAGGATAAGGATCCTATAATTAACAATAGGCAAATCCATTTACTGTATGAAAATCCTGAATTAAATAGTGGTAGTAAGTAATTGAAGTTTAAATATTTACTTACTAAAAGCATTAAAATTAAATCGCCAACTAAAACCAAGGTAATAGTAATAATAGTTAATATAATTATTGGATTTAAACTTTTACTAATTACATATCCTGCTGGAATTATAATAAATAACAAACAATACCAAGTTGGGGTATCAAGAAAGTAGTTAGTATGTATAGAGCTTGATACCACAGAACATGATTCGAGAGCTGATAAAAATAATCCTAGGGAAAACATTAATTTTAAACAACTTCCTATAAAGGTCGAAGTTGAATTACAAGTTATGGTATCAAAATCATATGTATTAGTAGTATTACAAGTTTTTATTAAAAACGAGAAATAAAAAAATATAATGGTGGAAGCAATAACTGAAATTATCCAAGTGTCTCTTCCCCCGTAGTTTATAAAAACAGAAGAATAAGTTCTTAGTGCAATAGTCGATGTGGCTATGATAAAAAACATAAAATGTTTTGTTGATATCTTGTTCATAAAAAAAGCCTCCTTGTATTTTATCATAATTAATTATTAGCATTGTTTAATTTTAGTATTCGCTAAAAAGGGAATATTAAACCTTTTTAGAGGGATAATATCTTTAGGTGATGTGTATGATTAATGATGTAAAATATGTAAAAAGCAAATTTGAAGACGCTTTTGATGTGAAGTATCGAGAAATAACTACAGGTTTGGGACAATGTACTTTGGTATTTATTGATGATTTATGTAGTACTCAATTTATTAGTGAGTATATAGTTACTCCTTTAAAAAATAAAAAAAATGAATGTACTATGGTAGAACATATACTAACAAAAGTTCTAGATATAAATATTGCAAATTATGCTGAAAGTATTGACGATGCTGTGCTTCATATATTATCAGGAGACATAGTTTTACTATTTCATGACTATGAGGAAATAATATATTGTGAAGTAAAGGGATTTGTTAGAAGAGGGGTAGGAATACCACTTACTGAATCTGTGCTTAAAGGGCCTAGAGAGGGATTTACAGAATTATTTGTTGATAATGTTTCTTTAATTAGAAGAAAAATTAAAAATGCAAACTTAAAATTTGAACCAGTATATGTAGGAGAAGATAGTCAAACTGTAGTATGTATTTCTTATTTAAAGGGAATAGCTCCAGAATATTTAGTTGAATATGTTAAAACAAAAGTTAAGAGCTTAAATTTTAAATTTATACTAGATTCAAATTATATTGAAGATGAACTTCGTGAAAAAAAGTCAGCATTTGATACTGTTGGATATACAGAAAAGCCTGATGAAGTAGCATCTAAAATATTAGAAGGAAGAGTGGCTGTGTTTGTAGATGGTACACCATTTGTAGTAACAGTACCATTTTTCTTTTTAGAAAATTTCCAAGCACCAGATGATTATTACACCAATAAATATTTTGCTAATTTTACAAGGGTAATTCGATGGATTTCCTTTTTTGTAGCAACGTTTTTACCAGGATTGTATGTGGCCATAATAACTCATCATTTTGCCTTAATACCATCTTTGTTTGTATTTAGGTTAGCAGTTGCTAGAGCGGGAGTTCCACTTCCTACAATAGTTGAAGTTATGATTATGATGATTGCTTTCCAATTAATAAAAGAAGCAGGACTTAGATTACCACAGCCAATAGGTGGAGCTATGAGTATAGTTGCAGCTTTAATTCTTGGGGATGCTGTAGTAGGCGCTGGAATAGCTTCTAGGACAACTGTAATAGTAGTTGCAGCAAGTACGCTTAGTTATTTCTTAACCCCTAAATTATATGGGGCCATGTCTTTATGGTCTATTGCTATAACTGTTGTTAGTTCATTATTTGGATTGCCAGGATTCATTATAATTTCATTAATTTTATTAGTAAAACTTGGAGAGCTGGAAACAGGAGGATTTTCTTATTTGTTCCCAATTGGAAGTACAGAAAATTACAAATTTAAAGACATTATTTTTAGAGGGGATTTAAGTGAAATTTCCAATAGAGTTATACAGAGAGGTGGAGAAGATGGAAATGAAGCGAAGGGTAGTTAGTCTTTTATTTGTATTAATTCTTTCATTAAATCTAGGTGGATGTTTCAATTATACAGAAATTAACAAAATTACTTTTGCTACATCTATGGTTTTTGATGTTGATGAACTTAATAATGTGGTTATATATTTAGATTGTGTGAGGCCTTATAGAAATGCAAATGAAAGTTCAGATAAGGGAAAGAAAATTTTATTTCAAGGAAAAGGAAAAACAATTCTTGAAGCTATTAGAGATATGGATGTATCTTCAAGCAATAAAATAAATTTAAGCCAAGTAAGAGCATATATATTTACAGAGAAATTAGCTAGAAAGGGAATAAAAAATTATATTGATTTAATAAATAATAATCAACAATTAAGTTTTAAACCTCACATGTTTGTCTTTTATGGAGATATAGATAGCTTATTAAAAGTAAGTGATACTGATGAAGAATATTTAGGATTGTATCTAGATGATCTTGTAAACAAAAATGAAGGTAATGGAAGAGTTATTAAATCAAATTTTAAAGATTATTTAGTAAATGGATTAATGGGTGATAATATTAGTTTTATGAGTGCATTACAAATAAAAAAGAATGAGGTTGATAGTAAGATTGAATTAAATGGTGGTGTGGTTATGAAAGATAATCACATGATAGATAAATTAGAGCAAAAAGATGCATTAACATATAATCTTTTAATGAGGAATGTTAATAAAGGAACATTGGAAGTACCTAATCCTGAAGAAAGAGATAAATTAATTACTCTTGATATTCTTGAAGAAACAAATAATACTGGAATGATATTTGATGGAAAAGATATAATTCTTGAGAAATCATTGAATATAAAAGTTTCATTAGGAGAAATTCAAGGAAAACTTATAGTAAATAAAGAGATGATTGATAAAATTAAGATAAATGAGGAATGGAAAATAAAAAATTATCAAGAAACATTATTTAAAAATTATCAAGAAAAAAATATAGATATATTTGGAGTATCAAGGTTATTGGAAGAAAAATATCCTAACATGAAAATGGATGATATTTTATCTAGAACTAAACTAGAAACAAAAGTAAACATAGTAATTGATGGAAGTAGTTTGGTTAAAAATAGTTTTAAATAATATTTAATTTTAATTAATTAGTACAAGAAAAAGCTTGTTGATATATATAATGAAAAGGGGTATTATATAATAGATTGCAAATTACGATTTTTTTAGACTGTAATCGCACATGAACATGAGGTTGGGTGGAGAATGGAAGATAGTACCTTGAATTATGAAGAACTTAAACTAAAATTCCAGAGTTATCAAGCTGATACTGAATTGAAACTTAAAGATTTATCCTTGAGAAATATGAAGCTAGAAAAAGATATAGATGTTTTAGCAAACATTGTAGAAATAAGCAAGTATATTAATTCGTTTTTAAATGATGAAAATTTAATTATTATGATAAATGATATGATATTAGGATTGTTGGGAGTAGCATATTCAACAATATTGTATAAAGATAATAATGAATTAATAGTTAAGGCTACAAATATAAAAGAAAAAAAGCTTAAATTAACAATGGATGAAGAAAATTATATAAGTTCTGGTGAAAGTTATCTTATAAATGATAAAGTTGGCATTAGAAAATATGACGATAATGGAACTGAAATTTGCTCAACGATGGGAATGCCAATAATTTTAAGAGATAAATTTTTTGGCTTTATATTAGTAGAGCATCATTTGTATAATTTTTTCACTAAAGAACATACTAAATTTTTAAAAGCAATAGCAAATCAAATATCAATAGCTTTAGAAAATTCTATGTTATATAGAGAATTGCAAGAAACTGCAAAAAGAGATCCCCTGCTTGGAATATATAATAGAAGATACTTTTTTGAATTGGTAGAAAGAAAAGTATATAAAAATGAAAAGATGGAATATGCTATAATTATGATAGACTTAGATAATTTTAAAAATATTAATGATGCATATGGACATCAATTTGGAGATAAAGTTTTAATAGAGACTACTAAAATAATAATAAGTCATTTAGATGATGGAGATGTATTTGCAAGGTATGGTGGAGAAGAATTAATATTATATACAGATAAATTTAAAGATATACAGGATGTGTATCAAAAGGTAGAAGTTATAAGAAATAGTATTGAACATAATATTATAGAAGAAAGAAATTTAATACAAAATGTAACTGTAAGTATAGGAATAGGATATTTTCCTAAGGATGGAAGAAATGTTGATGAATTAATAAATAGAGCAGATGTATTGTTATATAAAAGTAAGAGATCAGGTAAAAATAGGGTAATATATGATGATATTTAAGAATAGATTATAAGACTATCTCAAAAGCGAGTTAGTCTTTTTTCTTTTAAAGGTAAAATATTAGTAAATATTGACCTGAACTGGGAATATATTATATAGAGTAGTACAATTGAAAAAATGAAAGTGTTAAATATAACACTCTAATACTTAATAGATTATATATAACAAGATTAAAACAATAGTAATCTATTGTTAAAAATAAATTAAAAGGAGTGGTCCTGATGATACAAGTATTCTGCAACAAGAGAGGGTCAGGAAAGACCAAAGAGTTAATTAATTTAGCAAATGAGCAGTTAACTAGGGCAAAGGGGGATTCCGTATACATTGATGATGACAATAGTTATATAAGTCAAATAGATAGGAGGATTAGATTTATAGCTACAAATGAATTTCAGATAAATAAATATAATGAATTTTATGGTATGCTTTGTGGGATCATCTCGGAAAATTACGACATAGAAAATATTTATATTGATGGAATATTTAATATAAATTCAGAATCTTTAAGTGAGTCATCATTTTGGTTTAAAAAAATATATGAACTTTCTAAAAAGTATAATATAAACGTTTATATGAATGTAAATTATGAAAAACAAGAGATACCTGATTTTATTAAAGAATTTGTAGCTTAGTTTTGAAAACAATTTTAATTTAGATAGATAAGATAGGAGTTTAAGACTTCTATCTTTTTTTATAAAAAACAATATAGTTCAACAAATGTGTAAGTTGATAAAACTAGTCTTAACGGTTATACTATATATTATGTATAAATATGAATAATTTTAACAATAGGAGGTATAATAATGGCGAATGTATTAGATGAGTTATTAGAACGTGGATACATAAAGCAATTTACTCATGAAGCAGAGACGAAAGAATTGCTAGAAAAGGAGAAAATAACTTTCTATATAGGCTTTGATCCAACAGCAGATAGTTTGCACGTTGGACATTTTATAGCTATGATGTTTATGGCTCATATGCAAAGAGCTGGACATAGACCTATCGCCTTACTAGGAGGGGGAACAGCTATGGTTGGAGACCCAAGTGGTAAGACAGATATGAGAAAGATGCTTACAAAGGAACAAATACAACATAATGTTGATTCAATAAAGAAACAAATGGAAAGGTTTATAGACTTTTCAGATGATAAAGCATTAATAGTAAACAATGCAGATTGGTTATTAAATCTTAATTATGTAGATTTCTTGAGAGATGTTGGTACACATTTTTCAGTAAATAGAATGTTAAGTGCAGAATGTTTTAAGCAAAGATTAGAAAAAGGATTGTCTTTTTTAGAATTTAACTATATGTTAATGCAAGGTTATGATTTCTATGTTTTAAATCAAAAATATGGATGTAAGATGCAACTTGGTGGTGATGATCAGTGGTCTAATATGATAGCTGGTGTTGAACTTGTTAGAAGGAAAGCTCAAGGTGAGGCTTTTGCTATGACATGTACACTGTTAACAAATAGCCAAGGACAAAAGATGGGAAAGACAGTTGGTGGAGCTTTATGGTTAAATCCAGAAAAGACGTCTCCATTTGATTTCTATCAATACTGGAGAAATGTTGATGATGCTGATGTTGAAAAATGCTTAGCTTTATTAACATTTGTGCCTATGGACGAAGTTAGAAGATTAGGGGCATTAAAAGATGCTGAAATCAATAATGCAAAAATGGTTTTAGCTTATGAAGTAACAAAACTTGTACATGGGGAAGAAGAAGCCAAGAAGGCAGAAGAAGCTTCAAAAGCTTTATTTTCAGGTGGAGCAGATATGAGTAATGTTCCAACAGTTACAATTTCCAAAGAAAAATTAGGAAGTGAGTTACTTGAAATTCTTGCAGATAATAAGATTGTTCCATCAAAAGCTGAAGGAAAAAGACTAATACAACAAGGCGGACTTTCTGTGAATGGTGAGAAAGTTACAGATTTTAAGAGAGTTATAAATAATGAAGATTTCAATGAAGGATTTGCACTAATTAAAAGAGGAAAGAAAAATTATAATAAGATAGAATTGAATTAGATTATATTGAAAAAGTTGCTTAGATTAATTTCTAAGCTTTTTTCATATATAAAGTGAAATAAATGCATAGAATAGCTTAATATTTAAGGGGATACATACGATAAATATAGTAATAATGTATTAAGGGGTAGGTATATATGCCATCAATTTGGAATGTAGGTAGTATCAATCAATCAAATCAAAAAAAGGTATCAAGTAAATTAACTTTTGAAGCAGGGGAATCTTTCAAAGGAAGAATAGTTGCTAAAGGGGATGGAAACCAAGTTACAGTAAAACTGCCAGATGGATGGGAGTTTCCAGCAGAATTAACTGGAGATGATTTGGTTAAAGATGGAAGTATGGTACAACTTGAAGTTGAAGGGTTTGAGGATGGAAAGCTTAAATTAAAGTTAGTAGAAGGAAATCAAGGAAAAGAAAATACGTCTTCTAAAGATATTATTGGAGATTTCTTAAATAAAGAGGGTATGTCTAAAGCTGATACAGACATATTAAAAGCTATGATTAAGCATACTATTCCTCTTACAAAAGAGAATATTTCTTTTGTAAAAAGTTTAGTGTCGTTTAATGGAAAAATAAATAGTAATCCTCAAGAAATAGAAGAGTTTATTAATAAATTTATAGCTGGAAAAGAAATTGATCCAGAGGGTATGGAAGCACAAAATATTAAAGGAAAACTAAATGACTTTTTTAATAGTTTTAAGACTATGGGAGAAAAAGACATAATGCTTTTTTTAGAAAACGATATTGAATTTACAAAAGAAAATATAGATAGCTACAATAAAATTTTTAAAGAAAATAATAATTTGAAAGAGTATTTTGATAATGTTTCAAAAGAATTCAAGAAATTAGATCTTCCTAAGGTAAATAATTTAGAAATCAAAGAAAATATAGATTCTAAATCAATAGTAACTGAAAATGAAAAGAATGCTTTAAACAAAAATGCAGCTTTAAAGATATATGACTCAAATGTTCCAACAAAAGAAAAGTTAAGTATGCTTTCTTTAATTAAATCATTAAATGGAAATGATATGGAACTAGTTAAAGATTCTTTGAAAGATATAATAAAAGAGAATAGAGATAATTTTAAAAGCAATGAAGTAAAAAGTATGTTCGTCAAAGTAGAATCCATGACTGATGATGATATAATAAAAAATATAAAAAAAATTGTAAATAATGAAGAATTGAATAAGAACACAGTTGATAAAGCTATATCTAATTTGTTAGGGAAAGAGGTTCGTTTATCAGAAAATAGTTCAAAGAAGATTATAGATATTATAAATCTTAAACTGAATGATGAACCTGCAGTTATAAAAGAAGAGAAATCAATTAATGCGAATAGCAACAATATAGGAAATGCAACTGAAGAAGAAATTCCTACAAAACAAGGAATGGTTAATAATGAGTTTGATGATGGTGTAAAATTAGATAATAAGCTTAATAAAGAAAGCATAGTTATAAACAAACAATCTGAAAATTTAAATGGAGTAGATAAAAAGGTTATAGCTAATGATAATGTTAAAAATAATATAGAAACGATTTTAAAAGCTCCATCTACATCTGCAGAGATAATTAAAGATGATATAAACAGAAAAATAGAAAATATAAAGGATATAATAAAGGATGTTATTTCACGTACTGGAATAAAAGGTGAAGGTATGGAGAAGATAATGGATTTCATTAAGAGCAATATCAATGATTTTAAAATGTTAAATTCAATAAGTAATGAATATTATTATTTAGATATACCTGTAAATAAACAAGGGGAAGAATATCCTTGTAAACTTATAATAAAAGATAATAGAAAAGATAGTAAAAAGATAGATAAAACTAATGTTAAGGTAGTTGTAGCTGTTAAAACAGTTAATATAGGCACAGTGGATGGATATTTAACTATTAATAATAGTAACTTTACAATAAATCTAAAGTGTGAAGAACGATTTGTTAAGCCATTAGATTTAGGAAAAGATAAACTTGTAAAAGCAATACAAGATATGGGGTTTTTAGCTAATATCTCAGTAAGCAAGAAAGTTGAAGAGGTAAGTTTAACAAGCTGTAGAGATTTCTTTGACAATTCAAATCAAAGTGCAATTGATATAAAGGTTTAAATAATATATTGACCTTGCAAGATTTAAGATATAAGATAAATAGAGAAATAAAAAGAGAGGTGATAATGTGAATCAAAGAAGAAAAGCAGCAGCATTGAGATATGAACAAAATTTTGATGCACCAGTAGTTACAGCTGCAGGTGTTGGAGTAATAGCTGAAAAAATAATAGAAAAAGCTGAAGAAAGTGATGTTCCAGTTGTGTATAATAAAGAACTAGCAAATTTATTATGTAATGTGGATATCGGAGATTCTATACCATCAGAATTATATGAAGCAGTTGCTCACGTTATCGCCTATGTTACAGATTTAGATAAAATATTAGAAAGGTGAATGGTTTAATGGCACTTTATGCTATATCAGATTTGCATCTGGCATTTAATGATAACAAGCCTATGGATATTTTTGGGGAGAAGTGGAATAACCATGACCAAAAGATAAAAGAGAATTGGATTAAGAAAGTAAGAGAGGAAGATACAGTTTTAATAGCTGGTGATATTTCATGGGCTATGAAAGAAGAAGATAGTAAAGCAGATTTGCAATGGATAGATAGTTTACCAGGAAAGAAAATTATTTCTAAAGGAAATCATGATTATTGGTGGGGAAGTATAAGTAAATTAAATTCTATGTTCGAAAAAACTAAGTTTTTGCAGAATAATTATTTTGTATATAATGATTATGCAATATGTGGAACTAGGGGATGGATTTGCCCTGGAACAGAGAGGTTTACAGAAAAAGATAATAAGATATATTTAAGAGAGTTGATTAGATTGAGGCTTTCATTAGATGAAGCAAAAAAAGCAGGTTATGATAAGTTTATAGTAATGTTACATTATCCACCTACTAATGAAAAGTTTGAAGAATCTGGATTTACTAGTATTATTAAAGAATATGATGTTGAAAAAGTAATATATGGACATTTGCATGGAAATGGATTAAATAGGGTATTAAATGGACTTGTTGATAAAGTTGAATATATAATGACATCAGTAGATTTTATAGATTTTGATCCTAAAAAGATTATAGAGGATTAAAATTCAAGAAAAAATAGCTATTTTAGTAGAAGATTAATTCTATTAAAATAGCTATTTTGTTTCTTAAAGTTATCTAAGAATTCAATTAGTTTTTATCTACAAATTTATTAGCCAAAGAAGACAAAGTTTTATTAAATTGCTCAACATTATTTGCTTGTAAATCCATAGTTGAAGAAATTTCTTCTGCTAAAGCTGTATGTTCTTGAGATATAGAATTAGCAGCTTCTACAGAATTTAAAACTTCATCTTTTTGAGCTGATGCCATAGCTAAGTTTTCAATACAATCATTTATTTCAGTGGTAGCTTCATCTATAGAAGTTTTAATACTCATAAAACTATCTTTAGTTTCAACTAGAGTAGATTGTTGGACATTTATAGCTTCATTACCAGCATTCATAGCAGAAGATGCATTCATAATATCTGTTTTAATTTCATCTAATATTTTTGTAATGCTTTGAACAGCAAGTTTTGAGTTTTCGGCAAGTTTTCTAACCTCACCAGCAACTACTGAAAAACCTTTACCAGCTTCTCCTGCCCTTGCAGCTTCAATGGCGGCATTTAAAGACAATAGATTTGTTTGAGAAGCTATTTGACTTATTGAATCTGTAATCATATTTACAGATTCTAACTTAGAAACTAATTCGTTTACAGTTGAACTAGATGTTGTAAATGCACTTTGAAGTTCATTCAAAGAAGAATCTAATTTTTCAATTTTACTAATACCTTGGTTAGATAAAGTATCAGTATCTAAAACAACAATTTGAACATTAGTTACATTATAGGCTAATTTTTCCATGCTATCGCTAAAATCTCTAAGAAGTTTAGCAGCACTATCCATATCATGACTTTGTTTAATAGTAGCTTGACTTAATGTTCTTGCAGAATCAGAAACATCATTAATTGACCTAGTAATATTATCGCTAGTATTTTTTAAGGAGTTAACTTCATTAATAATATTCTCAGAAATTTTTGGACTTTGTGCTTGTACACTTATTTTGTTATCAGTTTTTAAATTATCCAAATTATTGACCATATTTCTAGTAAAAAGACCCATACAATTTCCCCCTCTTTGTCAGTATGTACATATTATATCATAATATATTATTCGAATAAAAAAAAAAAATCTGAATATTCTATTAAGTATTTTTTATAGCATCTTTACCAATTCTAGCTAAGTCTTTTAATTTTTGAGAAGCTCCAACGGTAGAGAATAGTTTAGAATACCATAACAATGCTTCTTCATTTTTTCCAGTTCTTCTATATAATTCACCTATTAAATAAGAAATAGAATCTCTTTGCATGCCATATATGGGGAAATTTTCTAAGTTATATGCTTCTAAAAAGACAGAGATTGCACGTTCTAAAAAAATAAGTTCATTTTCTTTATCTTCATTAAGTCTATACATCCATGCTATTTTTAATAAAATCATTGCTTTAGTGCTATTGGATTTTTGTATAATCATAGATGTTACAAGAGATAATTTATATCTTTCTATGGCATTGTCTAAAGTTAAAATATCAGGATAATTTTTGGGAATCCATTTTGTAGTTATACCTTTAAGTAAAAGATCTTTTTGGAAAGTTTTTGTATTTGAAAAGTCTGCTTTCATAGCAGAATATCCACAATGGTTGCAAATCCATACATCATAAAAATATGGATTTATTACAGAATATCTTATAAAGAAGTCTGAATCCTTAGAAGTAATTCTTGGAGAATTTACTTTTACAACTTTTACATTAAAACTATTTTCACAAATTGGACAAATAATTTCTTTATCATAAGTGTGTCTTAGAGTCTCGTTTGCAGTCATTATTTAAATACCTTTCATCTTTTAATGTAATATAAAATAATTATAACATAATTTTTTATTTATAAATAATGAGTTTTTGATATAATATATAGTTGGAAGGACGATTTAAGGGTGGTTTTTTATGGCAAACATTAATTGGAAAAGTTTTCTTATGCCTTATGAGCAAGCGGTTGAAGAACTTAAAGTAAAACTGAAGAGTATAAGGAAGGAATATAGGCGAAACAATGAATATTCACCTGTTGAGTTTGTAACAGGGAGAGTTAAAGAAGTTTCTAGCATATTAGAAAAAGCTAACAAATTTGAGATACCAATAAGTAGAGTTGGATATGAGCTTGAGGATATTGCAGGAATAAGAATCATGTGTCAATTTGTTGATGACATAGATATTATGGTTGGAATACTAAGAGGCAGAAAAGATATGCAAATTCTCTATGAAAAAGATTATGTTAGAAATGTTAAACCAAGTGGATATAGAAGTTATCATATGATTATAAAATATCCAGTAAATATGGCAAGTGGACCTATAGAGATTTTAGCGGAGTTTCAAATAAGAACCCTTGCTATGAATTTTTGGGCTACAATTGAACATTCGTTAAATTACAAATATAAGCAACAAATACCTTTGGAACTTAAAGGAAAGCTAAAAAGTGCAGCAGACGCAGCTTTTAAACTTGATGAAGAAATGCTTGAGATAAAAGATGAAATAAAAGATGCACAAAAGCTATTTGAAGTGAAATCAGATGTAATTTCTACTATAATGAATAAAATATTAACTCTTAAGTCATTAGGAAGAATAGGGGAAGCTAATAGGCATGAACGTTCTTTAAACAAGTTAATTGAAGAAGGGGAAGTTTGGCAGCTTAATAATTTATTGTTTGCTATTAATAAAGATATTGATAAATTTAGAGAAGTATAATTTATATATAAATAAAACTCGGAGGAGATGTTTCTTCACGAGTTTTTTTAAAGTTGTTAAGTAATAATAATTATTATATAATATAAACATAATAAATATTTGCAGGAGAATAATAAAATGAATGATAGAATTTTATTAAAACAAGTAAAAGAAAATCCTATGGTAATCGAAAATATAGATAGTCCTAGTTTGGATATTATAATGACAGCTATTAAGAAAAATGGAGTAGCTATTAAATTTATAGAGAATCCAACATTTGATATGAAAAGAGAAGCCATAAAAAGTAATCCTTTATCAATTGAATATATTGAGGATTTAGAAGAAGAGTTAGGGAAACTGGCAGTTAATTTGCTTTGGAATTCATTAAAATTTATGAAAAATCCATCATATGAAGTTCAAAAAGAAGCTATAAAAGCAAGAGGGTGGGCTATACAATATGTTAAATATCCAACTGAAGAATTATGTTTATTAGCTGTAACAAGGGATTATGATGCTATTAAATATATTGAAAATCCTTCAGAAAAGGTTCAACTAACAGCTGTAGAAAATTCGTGGAATGCGATTAAGTATATTAAAGAACCTACAATGGAAGTAAAAAGAAAAGCAATTGTACAAGATGAAGAATCAATACATTTTATTCGTAGTTATGATATAGATGAACTTAAAGTTTTTATTGGAGATAACATAAAAGTTGTAAAGTATGTTTATGAATCAATTGAACCAGAATTAGTTGTGGATGTATTAGTAGAGAAACTTAAAGATGATAAATTTACAAATGAGTATATGAAAGATTTTTTGAATTTAGAAATATTAGAGATGGATAAGATAAGCTTGGTTTTAGAGTATGGCACTAAGAGAGAAAAAAAATTATTAGTTGATTATAAACTTTCAAAATAAGAGAGGAGATAAAAATGAAGTACTCAGAAGTTTTAGATACTATAAATTTAATAATTGAAACTGGAGAGGTTTCTCTCATAATTGGAGAAAGTGGTATAGGAAAAACTGCGTTAGTCCATGAACTTGCTAAAGAAAATAACTATAGTTTAGTTACAATAGATGCAAATCTATTGAAAGAAGGAGAAATTGGAGGACTACCAACAGTAAATAAAGGAGAAACAATATATGCAACTCACTATAAGTTAGTTGATATAAGAAAAGCTATAAATGAAGAAAAAGAAGTCTTATTGTTTGTAGATGAATTGAATAGGTGTGAACATGCAGTTCAGCAAGAGCTTATGAATCTTATATTGAATAGAGAAATAAATGGTTATACATTAGGTAAAAATGTAAATATAATTGCTGCAATGAACCCATCTAATAAGTATGATAATTTTAGAGATAGTGAATATCAAGTAGTGGATATGGATCCTGCACAAGAAGACAGATTTGTTTGGGTTGAGATGGATTCTGACATAAAAGAATGGATAAGATGGGGGATGGGAAAAGGAAAAATAAATAATGATATTATTGAATTTTTATCAGCTTTTCCACAGTATTTACATACACCAGAGTCAAGAGATAATCTAAAGGCAACACCAAGAAGCTGGGAAAGAGTATCTAAGGCATATAAGCTTTATAAATCTAATGAAAAGTATTCACTAAGCACACTACTAAATGTAGTTAGAGGTAATGTTGGAGATAGTATCTGCACAGATTTTGCAAATTATATAACAAATATAAAAAAGCAATTAATATTACCTGAAAAATTATTTAGCTATGAAGTATTGCCAATAGAAATAAAAGAAGAAATCTCTAATGAATCTCATTCTAGATTATATATTTTAATGAAAAACTCTTTAAACTATGTAGGAAATAATTTGAATGAAAATAGTATTATAAGACTTTCAGAACTATTAGGATTATATCCAAGAGATTTAAGGCTTGGAATTATGAAAGAAATTCGAAGAGATTATAGAAAAAATTTATACGAAAAATTATTAGACTGTGATGAGTTCCTTGAAAGTTTTTTTGAAGTCTATACTAGAGTGTAGGTGAAACTATGTTTGAAGAAAAAAGGCAAAAGCTATTAAAAAAGGTTTTGGATATAAAGTTCACAGAAGATCTTAAAAGTGATTTTTCTAAGGAATTTTTTGATTTAGTTGGTAGTGTAGTAATTGAAATGTTAGATGGAGAAGATGATTTTTTTGGAACATTTATGTTAAAGATAGAAAGAAATATAAGATTGGATATTACCTGGCCGCTTTCAACATTACCAAGGATGAGTGGATTTTTAATGTATTTTAATCCTGTTTTATTTTTACAACTAAGTAAAAAAGAAATGATGGCACTTTTTAAACATGAAATATATCATATTATGTATTCTCATTATGAAAGAGTAAATATCTTAAAAAATAGTTATAGTAGAGAAGCTATTTCTTTAGCAATAGATATATCAATTAATCAATTTATAAAGAATTTACCTGTGGATGCAAAGAAAATTGATATGGTAAATAGAGAATTTAATATAGATTTAAAAGGTGATAGAAGCATAGAAGAATATGCAAAGGTAATTCAAGAATCCATAAATAAGAGAGTAAAGAATAACCATAAGGATATAAATAGTGATTCTGTAATTCGAGAAATTGATATAGAAAAAGCTCATGAGCTTTGGGAAGATAGTGAATTAAGTGAAGAAACTATAGAGGGTAATGTAAAAAAAATAGCATTGAGTATTGTAGATAAAAATACTCCAGAAGCTTTAATTAAAGTTATAAAAGGATTTACTGAAAAAGAGGAATTATCTTGGCAACAAATTTTAAAGAAGTTAATTCCATCAGTAAAAAGTGGTTATAGGAAAACAATAACAAGAAGAGATAGAAGGCAACCATATAGAATGGATTTAAGAGGCAAGCTTCCTAATAGTATTCCAGAAATAATTGTAGCTATAGATATAAGTGCAAGTATGACAGATGAAGATATAAGAAAGATAATGATAGAGATACTAGCTATAACTGCCAATAGAAGAGGAAAAATAATTGTAATTGAATGTGATAATGAAATTAGGAGTATATATCCTTTAAGGTCTGTAAATGACATAAGAAAAAGAACTGCCAATAATGGGTCTACTGAATTTTCACCAGTATTTGAGTATATTAAGGAAGAAAGAAAAAGAAATAGTATATTAATATATTTTACAGATGGAGTAGGAGAAAAAGAACTATCTATAAAACCTACAATTAAGGATATAATTTGGGTAATTATAGGTGAAGAAGATTTATCGTTAAAGAACTCTTATGGTAAAGTAAAAAGAATAAAAAGTACAAAAAAGATAGGAGAAGGAAAAAGCACTGCACTAGATATGGTTAGGGAAGTTATACATGATTGGGCAAGATAAAAATATTAGGATTAATATTATATTAGTCCTAATTTTTTTTGTAATTTTAATATATTCCTTTTTATGAATTAAATGCTGATGAGCTATATGGATAAAATATGTTGTTAATATAAAATATAACAATTATAATAGTATTAGTAAAAAGGAGGGGAATTATGAAAAGTAGAAAATTGAGTTTTGTATTGATAATTTTGTTTCTTGCAGCATACATATTTGGAGGAAATGCAGAAAAAGTAAATGCTTCAGTAATTACTTTTGGGGATTATGAATTTGATGAATCAACTAAAACCATAACAAAATATAATGGAACATCTAGTAATTTAGTTATTCCAGAGAAGATTAATAATATAGAAGTAGAGAATATTGGTGATTTCTCTTTTGATGGATGTACAAGCATTAAGGAATTAGTGATACCTAGTAATATTAAGAAAATAGGAATTTATAGCTTTCGTGATTGTATTAATATTTCAAAACTTACACTAGAAGAAGGCGTTCAAGAAATAGATAGAGGAGCTTTCTTTAATAGTTGTAAAGAAGCAGAGGAAATTATAATTCCAGGAAGTGTTAATTCTATTGGAGAAGATACTTTTGGTCAGTGTGAGGGATTAAAAAAAGTTGAAATATATAATGGGGTTAAGAAAATTGGTGCAAATGCATTTGAAAGTTGTGCAAACCTTTCAGAGATAACAATTCCATCATCGGTAGAAAGTATAGGAGATAAAGCTTTTCAACATTGTTATTATTTGAAATCATTGAATATAGGAGAAGGAATAAAGAATATTGGAAAGTATGCCTTTAATGAATGCAGTATAGGAGAAATAAATATACCTAGTAGTGTTCAATCAGTAGGAGAATATGCATTTTGGAATTCAGGAGCTGCAAAAATATGGGTAAATAAAAGTACACAAACTGAAGAAAATGCATTTGGACTTTGGGATGAACCTAGCACTATATACATTACAGGAAATCCAACAGAAAATGAGATGGATATAACAAAAGCAAATTTTATGAAATATAAGACTTTTGATAGTGTAAAGTTTGTTGGAATTCTATGTAAAGAAGATATAAATAATGATAAAGTTGTAGGAATAGATGATTTAGCCAATGTAGCAGCTAGTTATAATGTTAAAAGAGGTAATAGTAATTATAAAAGTGAAATAGACATAAATGGGGATGGAATAATTGATATCTATGACTTAATAAGAGTGGCAAGGAAAATGTAATATAAGTAAAGAGCTAACAAAGAAGTTAGCTCTTTTTTTATAAATACTGATAGTTGCAAAAATATATATTCTAGAATATATTTGTAAAATATAGTTTTGAATATATATTAGGAGGAATAAAAGTGGAGAAATATTTATCAATAAGCCAAATGGCGGAATTACATAATATATCTAGGCAAACACTTATTTATTATGACAAAATAGAATTATTTAAGCCAACAGATATTTATGATAATGGGTATAGATTTTATAGTGCATATCAAATTCCAGTATTAAGAGAAATATGTTTTCTTAAGTCAGTAGGCATAAAGCTTGAAAAAATAAAAGAGCATATTAACAATAGAAATATTACTACAGCTACAGATTTATTGGAATCTCATGAAGAATTCATAGAAAAAGAAATTAATAAGTTGATTTTAACCAAGAACTTTATTAAAGAAAGGTTAGATGTTTATTCAAGTGCACATCAATTTAAAGATGAATTATGTAAACCTACAATAGAAATATTACCTGAAAGAAAAGTAGTATTTCTACCATTTCAAAATGAAATATCTAGAGAAGAGTTACACTTTACTCAGATGAAAATAAGAAAAATTATTAGCAGATATGGGTTACTTCCTTCTAAGGGGTTTGGTGCTATTATTGAGAAAAATCAATTATATAAAAATGATTTGTTTAATGGAGCTGGGGGATATGTAAATTTATCAGATGATGAATATGAAATTGAAAATACTATAACTTTACCTTGTGGAAAATATGTTTGTATGTATAAGTATGGAATGCCTTATGATGTTGTATTTTTATATAAATTAGTAAATTGGATTAATGAAAATAATTATAGAATTGTGGGGAATATAGTTGATGCTTGTCTTCTAGACACTACATTTTATGATGGAAATAATAATGTGGATTTTTGTCAGTTGCAAATTCCTGTTGAAAAAATTCAATAAATTTCTTAAATTGTTCTTGAGTGTATAGTTATTATACATCTTAAAATATCTTTATGCAGATTATTTTATTAAAAATCGCAAGATAATTTAAGTTTTAGGGAGGATTTTTTTATGGATACAAGAAATGGGGAAATTGAGGTAACAGACTTACGTTCAGCTTTAGAATTACTAAAATTGATACCTAATCAATTAATTGAAACTGATCAACTAGTAGATTCAATTGCTGAGATATCAGGAGTTTATCGTCATGTGGGAGCTGGTGGAACAGTAATGAGGCCAACACAAGAAGGACCTACTATGATATTTAATAATGTAAAAGGACACGAAGAAGCAAAAGTAGTAATTGGATTGCTTGCAAGCAGGAAAAGAGTAGGATATTTACTTGATTGTGATCCTAAGAAACTAGGATGTTTGTTAAAGGATTCTGTAGAAAATCCAATTCCACCATTAGTAATTCCAAATGAAAAGGCAAAATGTCAAGAAGTTGTACATCTTGTAACAGAAGCAGATTTTGATGTTAGAAAATTAGTTCCTGCACCAACAAATACATTAGAAGATGCGGGTCCATATATAACCCTTGGAATGTGTTATGCATCTAATCCAGAGACAGGGGAATCAGATGTTACGATTCATCGTATGTGCTTACAATCAAAAGATGAAATATCTATATTTTTACAACCTGGAGCTCGCCATATAGGTTATTTTAGAGAATTAGCAGAAGCAAAAGGTGAAACACTTCCAATTACAATTAGCATTGGAGTAGATCCAGCCATTGAAATTGCATCTTGTTTTGAACCACCAACAACACCATTAGGTTATGATGAATTGCAAGTAGCAGGAGCAATACGTAATAAACCAGTTGAATTGGTAAAAGCATTAACAGTTAATGAAAAGGCAATTGCAAATGCAGAGTATGTAATTGAAGGAGAAATACTCCCAAATGTTAGAGTTAAGGAAGATCAGAATTCAGATACAGGAAAAGCAATGCCTGAATTTCCAGGGTATTGTGGACCTGCAAATCCAGAATTGCCAATAATTAAAGTAAAAGCTGTAACAACACGTAAAAATCCAATTATGCAAACTTGTATTGGAGCAAGTGAAGAGCATGTTTCCATGGCTGGTATTCCTACAGAAGCAAGTATTCTTGCGTTAGTAGAAAAAGCAATACCAGGAAAGTTGGTAAATGTATATTGTGCTTCTTCAGGGGGTGGAAAGTATGTTGCTATAATGCAGTTTGAGAAATCTGTTCCATCAGATGAAGGTCGCCAAAGACAAGCAGCATTGTTAGCCTTTAGTGCATTTGCAGAACTTAAACATGTATTTGTGGTAGATGAAGATGTAGACTGTTTTGATATGAATGATGTTATGTGGGCTATGACAACAAGATTTCAAGCAAATTTGGATATAATTCCTATACCAGGAGTTCAGTGTCATCCATTGGATCCATCAAATAATCCTAAATATTCTGAAATTATAAGAGCAAGAGGTGTAGCATGTAAGGCAATTTTTGATTGTACAGTACCATTTGACCAAAAAGCACGTTTTGAAAGAGCTAAATTTATGGATGTAGATGTATCTCGTTTTGTTCCAGAACTATTTAAATAGGTAATTCAAATTATATGAATGGAGGAGAAAGTGATGCCAACTGGAGTAGTTATTAATACATTATCTGTAGTTTTAGGTGGGATTATAGGAACAATTGCAGGGAAAAAATTAACAACAGAATTTAAAGCAAGTCTGACACTTGTTTTTGGAGTTTGTTCTATGGGAATGGGGATTTCTTCTATTGGATTAATGAAGTATATGCCAGCTGTTATTTTTGCAATTGTGGTAGGAACGGGTATAGGACTAGCACTAAACCTTGGAAAGTGGATCAACAAAGGTGCAGTTCAGATGCAAAAACCAATTACAAAATTATTTAGTAATCAAAAAGCTGATTTGTCTAATGAAGAATTTTTATCAACATTAGTGACCATAATTGTGTTATTTTGTGCAAGTGGAACTGGTATTTATGGTTCATTAGATGCAGGTATGACAGGAGATAGTTCAATATTGATTTCTAAGTCTATATTGGATTTTTTTACTGCTGCTATTTTTGCATGTAATTTAGGCTATGTAGTATCTGTTGTTGCAATTCCACAGTTTATTATCTTCTTTCTATTGTTTTTAGGAGCAAAATTTATTTATCCACTAACAACACCAGAAATGATTTCTGATTTTAAAGCATGTGGAGGATTTTTAATGCTTGCTACAGGATTTAGAATGATTAAGTTGAAGGAATTTCCAATTGCAGATATGATACCAGCGATGATTTTAGTAATGCCTTTTAGTTGGATATGGGTAAATTGGATTTTAAACTTATTAGGATAAGCTGTATCCGTTGTACCAATATTATAATCTTAGGACAACTTTTATAGAATAGAAATTTAAGTGTATACATATGCGTAAGTCTAAATATATAAAGCAGAAGGATGTTGTATTTTATGGAGCAAATGAAAAAAGACAATAAGAAAAGATTAGTGGTAGGGATGAGTGGCGCAAGTGGTGCGTTGCTTGCAATACAAATGTTAGAAGTATTAAGAGAAAACCTAGAATGGGAAACTCACTTGGTAATTTCTAAGGGAGCAGAAGAAACAATAATTCAAGAAACAGAATATAAGCCAAAGGATGTAATGAAGTTAGCAGATAAAGTCTATTCTATAAAAGATATAGGAGCAAGTATAGCTAGTGGTACTTTTAAAAATGAAGGAATGATAATTGTACCTTGTAGTATGAAAACAGTGGCAGGTATAGCATCTGGATATTCTGATAATCTGCTTCTTAGAGCAGCGGATGTAACAATAAAGGAAAGACGAAAATTAGTTGTAGTAGCCAGAGAGTGCCCTTTGAGTACACTTCACCTAAGAAATATGATTTCTTTATCTGAGTTAGGTATAATTATTATGCCACCAATGATTACTTATTATAATAAGCCATCTAATATTAAAGATTTAAATACTCATATTATTGGCAAAATTCTTGATAGATTTGGAATTGAAGTGAATGGATTTAATAGATGGTGTAATGGAGTTTAAAAAGTGGAGATGATGATATGCATGATTTAACTTTAGAAAGAGATAGAATAAAAATTAACTTAAAGGCTTTTGTGATAGGAGAAGATTTATGTGTGATACTATCAGGAGGAGATAGTCCACATATAGGTACTGTAACTTTAAGTGTTCCTAGGCCAAGTTTGACTCATTCTGAGTTTAATAGTTCTACAACATCAGTTTTAAATTTAATAGGACATAAAGATGATGAAGTTGCAAAATATGTATCACATATACTTTCTTCAAAATTAAATAAAAATGTAGTGGTGACTTGTGGTATTCATGTTGATAATATAACTATTGAAGAAATTAATATTACAAAGTATCTTTTGAAAGAATTAACAGATGTATTGATAGAAAGAATACTTATATAAATTTAAAGCAGTAGCATAATGAGGCTACTGCTTTTTTATAGTATCATAATAATTTAATGTAACTTAAAAAGAGGTTTGTTATTACTGATAATTTTGTATTTTTTTTATAACAAAGACTTATGTGACTATATATGCTTGGAGATATGTCTACAATTGAAATATTTGGATTAAATAAATAAATTGCTAGTTTTTTAGAAAGCAGAGAAATTCCCATTCCCTTAACAACTAAATCAATAATATTTTCTACTCTGTGGTCAGTAAAAATTATATTTGGGTCAAAACCCTTATGCTTACATGAGGTTTTACAAATATTATGAAGTATTGTATCTTGTGGGAGTAATAGGAAGTTTTCTGATTTTAATTGTTCTAAAGATATTGTTTTGTATTTTGCAAAGGGATGGTTAATAGGAAAAATGGCAACAAGTGTATCACTAGTATAAGGCAGCTTAGTAAATAAATTATTTACATCATTTACTTCACGAATAAATGCAATATCGCATATATTTTCATATAACATATCTTCCAATTTATCTGATTCAGCTTGGATCACATTTAATGTTATGTTATTATTGTTTCTTTTAAATTCGGCTAAAACATCAGTGATATTATACTGTGCCATAGATGGAATGGAGCCTATTGTAATTGATTTTTTTGTGTTTTCAAGTTTATTAAAAAAGGCTTCTGTATATTCATTTTGAATATTTGTAATTTGTCTAGCATATGGAAGAAAAACTTGTCCAAATTCATTGAGTTTAACTTTTCTAGTGGATCTATTAAATAAAGGTACACCAAGTTCTCTTTCAATACTTTTAATATGTTTAGAGAGGGATGACTGTGATATAAAAAGATGTTCTGCAGCTTCAGAAAAATTGCCAACTTCTGCAAGAACCACAAATTCTTTAATATAATTCATTTCCATAAAATCCTCCATATAGGTATTTATTCTATATTGGAATAGATTATAGTTTAATTAGAATTGTTTGTCAACAATTTATGGGCTACAATTTGTCTATCTACTGATGATTATAATTAGCTAATTTTATTAATGTGGATAATATTAAAGATACCTGAAGAATAGTTTGAAATTAGGAGTGAAGGGGATAGAAAAATGAGATTTAAGAAGTGCCTTACTATTATTATTGCATCAATGTCTTTAATTGCATTATGTGAGAATTTAAGTGTAACTTCAGTAATGGCTTCTGAGGTTAAGGATAATAATTCAACTGGAGAGTATAGTATAGATTTTGATCAAAACAATTATACGACTAAAACACTAACAGTAAACAATAAAACTATCACATATCGTGCATATGAAAAGATTGTTTATGTAAAGAATCCTGTGGATACTAATTATGAAATTATGAATTTTTATGTTCCAGAAGAGTACTATGAAGGTAAAGCTATTGAAAACTTCAATGCACAAAATGCTCCAATATTCTTCCCAAACTCAGTTGGTGGTTATATGCCAGGTGCTCCAGGAAGTCCAGGGGCAGATCCAATGAGTGGGGATGGTAGTGTAAATGCTGCAGCAATTGCATTATCAAAAGGTTATGTAGTAGCTGAACCAGGGGCACGTGGTCGTACTACACAGAATGAGAGTGGCACATATACAGGAAAGGCCCCTGCATGTATTGTTGACTTAAAAGCAGCTGTTCGTTACCTTCGTTATAATGATAAAATCATGCCTGGTGATGCTGAGAAGATTATATCTAATGGTACTAGTGCAGGAGGAGCTCTTTCTGCATTACTTGGTGCAACTGGAAATAATAAAGATTATGAACCATATTTGAAGGAAATTGGTGCAGCTGATGAACATGATGATATATTTGCTGTATCAAGTTATTGTCCAATTACTAACTTAGATAATGCAGATATGGCTTATGAGTGGTTATTTAATGGAGTAAATGATTATAAAAGATTAGAACTTACTAAGGATACTGATTATAAAATGAAAAGAACTTATGTTGAAGGGACAATGACAGAAGATCAAATCGAGTTATCCAATAAGTTGGCAGCAGAATTCTCAGAGTATATAAAGGGACTAAAACTTAAGGATGTTAATGGGGATAAGCTTGGGTTAGATGAAAATGGTAATGGTTCATTTAAAGATTATGTTAAATCTTTTGTGATTGACTCAGCACAAAAAGCTTTAGAAAGTGGTAAGGATTTATTATCATTTACTTGGGTGACAATAGAAAATGGAAAAGTAAAGGATATTGACTTTGATGAATATGTTAAATATGTTGGAAGAATGAAAGTTGCTCCTGCTTTTGATGGAATAGATTTAAGTAATGATATAAATTCCTTATTTGGAACTTCAACAGCGAACTTACAACATTTCACCAAGTTTGGGATGAAAAATAATACTACAAGTGGTGCTACTATGGCCGATCCTAAAATTGTGAAGATGATGAATCCAATGAACTATATTGGTAAAGGTGGAGTTACAACTACAAAAAATTGGAGAATTCGTGCAGGATCCAAAGACGCAGATACATCTCTTGCAATATCAGTAATTTTAGCTACAAGACTAGAGAATAGGGGGTGCAATGTTGATTATGCAGTACCTTGGGAACAAGGGCATGGTGGAGATTATGATTTAGATCAACTATTTACTTGGATGGATAAAGTTTCTAATCAATAAAGAGATAAAAAATAAAATCTATTTAACTAAGGTCTGGCTTAAGTAGTTGCTTTTAAGTCAGACCTTATAGTTTTGAGATAAAAAATGGATGTTTTAATAAAATTTTAAAACATCCGTAAGAAATTAGTGACATCCACCACCGCAAGAACCACAGCCGCCTTCTGAAGCTATAACAGGTCTTAATGAAAGTCCTCTGCCATCATTTTCATCAGTTGAAAGGATTATAAAACCACCAAATTCATCTATTAAAGTTTTTTCAGCAATAAAAGTAATATCATTAACTTTTTCACTTATATCTGAATCTGTTATTTGGCTTACTGATATATTGAAAGCTGGACCACTACATGCATAACCAGCTAAATTTATCCTTACATTGTAATCTTCAACTTTATTTTCATCTAAGAATTCCTTAAATTCGTTGTATGCTTCATCACTTATAGTAATGTTTTTCATAAAATTCACCCTCTCTAATTGATAATTTTTATTATTTAATATAGTATAACACACTGATATTTTATTTCAAGAAGTTTTTATAAAGACTATTCAGATAGTTAGAAAATAGGTATAATATTATATAAATGGGATGAAATCTTCGAAAATATACTAAAGATACATTATAAGACTAAATAAGGAGATTAAGTTAATGGGACCATATGAAGAGAATTTTATTGAAGAAAAATTAAAAGAATACAATTTACTAATTAATGAAAATCAGTGTGGAGAATTTAGAATTTCTAAAAGCACAGGAATTACTGAAGGATATCTTTATGAAAAAGAAAAAGAAATGAATATTGAAATTCCAGAACTTTGGGAAGATAGTAGGTTAATATCAAGAATAGGACCTAAGGAAATTGAGGGGTATTATGAAATTATAAAATGGGCAAAAGGAAAAGTAGCTGTAGTTGGACTTGGGCTAGGATATTTAGCACAAGAACTATCTAAAAAGAAAGATATTAAAGAAGTTGTAGTATATGAAAGTAATCCTGATATTGTCAGTTTATATAAGAAAAACTATCCAGAAAAAAAGAAGATTAGAATTATGGAGGTTGATACACTAAAAGCAAGAAGAAGGAAATTTGATTTTTTCTTTGTAGATACTTATGGATATAAATTAGGAGTAAATATAGTTGAAGATTATATAAAATATAATAAAAAACATAACATACAAGAATATTCATTTTGTGGAATGGAACATTTTTTGCTTAGTTGTTCATATGAAGAAATTGTGTGGGTATATGTTCCAGAAATATGGATGGAAATGAGTAAAGATATCTCAAGAGAATTGGAAAAGTCAGGTTATATGCAGTGTTATAAGCAATTAGATGAAAAATTAGTTAGTGAAGTATTAGCCGAATTTAAAATTGTATTAAATGAAGGTGAAGATGAAGAAGAATAAAAGAGCCCTAGTGAAGTGAACTAAAAATGTTAGATATAACATTTGGAAGTATACTTCATTGGGCTCCTTTTTATTTTATAACTATATTAACAAGTCTTCCTTTGATAACTATAACTTTAACTATAGTTTTTCCTTCAGTAGTACTCTTGATAGTTTCATCATTTAATGCAGCTGTTTTTATTCCCTCTTCGTCTAAATCAGAAGCAACATTTATTCTATTCTTTATCTTACCATTAACTTGAATAGCTATTTCAATTTCATCTTTAACTAAAGCTTTAGAATCAAATATTGGCCATTTTTCATTAAATATAGATGTAGTATAGCCTAAGGTATTCCATTGCTCTTCAGAGAAGTGAGGTGCAAATGGTGCAAGTAACTTAACAAAATCAGTGCAAACTTCTTTTAAGCAATCTAAATTTTTAGTTTCTTCTTGCATGTACTTAGATAGAGCGTTAACAAATTCCATCATCCTTGCAATAGCAGTATTAAATTGCATTTTATCTCCATCTTCAGTAACACCTTTAATAGCGTTATGTCTCCAGAAGTTTAATTCTTTTTCGGCTTTATCTATTGAAATCTTACCATTTCCAGAATTTATAGCATTAATAGCTGATTCTAAAGTCCTTTCAATTCTATCTACAAATCTAGCAACAGATTTAATTCCATCATCACTCCAAGCTCCACCTTCAGTGTAAGCAAAACCAAACATTAAATACATTCTAAATACATCAGCACCATATTGGCTAATATAAGTATCAGGTGATATAGTATTTCCTTTTGATTTACTCATCTTAAGTCCATCAGGGCCTAATATAAGTCCTTGATGAGTTAAAGATTTAAATGGTTCATCAAACTTTAAGTATCCCATATCTCTTAAAGCTTTAGTAATAAATCTTGCATAAAGAAGATGCATACAAGCATGTTCAGGGCCTCCAACATATTTATCAACTGGAAGCATTTTGTTTATTAATTCTGAATCAAATGGGTTATTTGAGTTTTTATTATCAGGGTATCTTAAGTAATACCATGATGAACATACAAATGTATCTAAAGTATCACATTCTTTTGTAGCTTTACCACCACAATGCGGACAAGTTGTATTTAAGAATTCTGCACTTTTAGCAAGTGGGGACTTACCGTCTGGAGCAAATTCAACATCATAAGGTAATTTAACTGGAAGATCCTTTTCAGGGACAGGAACAATTCCACACTTATCACAGTATATTACTGGAATTGGAGCTCCCCAATATCTTTGTCTTGAAACTAGCCAGTCTCTTAATCTGAAGTTAACCTTCTGTGAACCTAAGTTTTCTTTAGCTAGTTTTTCAACAATTTTAACTTTCCCTTCTTCAGTAGTTAAACCATCAAATTCATCAGAGTTTGTAATAACTCCATATTCGCAGTAAGGAAGGGTTACTTCTTCAACTTTCTTGTTAGTTATAACTCTTTCTATTGGTAAATTAAATTTAGTAGCAAAAGCATAATCTCTTTCATCATGAGCAGGAACTGCCATAACAGCACCAGTACCATATGTTGCAAGAACATAATCAGAAATCCATATTGGAACTTCTTTTCCATTTATAGGATTTATAGCATATGAGCCAGTGAATACTCCTGTCTTTTCTTTTGAAATAGATTGTCTTTCTATCTCTGATTGTTTAGCTGAAACTTCTTTATATTCTTCAACTGCATCTTTATATTCAGGAAGAGTTAATTTATCAACTAATTTATTTTCAGGGGCTAAAACAACATAAGTAACTCCATTTAAAGTGTCAACTCTTGTAGTGAATACATTAAAGCTTAAATCTGAATCTTTAACTTTAAATGTAACTTCAGCTCCAGTAGATCTTCCTATCCAGTGTTTTTGCATAGCAACTGTCTTTTCAGGCCAATCTAAATCGTCTAATTTATCAAGTAATTCATCAGCATAATCAGTTATTTTGAAGAACCATTGAGTTAATTCCTTTTTAGTAACTTCACTTGAGCATCTTTCACATTGCCCATCAATAACTTGTTCATTAGCAAGGACAGTATTACATGATGGACACCAGTTTACAGGAGCTTTCTTTCTATAAGCTAAACCTTTTTCATAAAGCTTTAAGAATAACCATTGAGTCCATTTGTAGTAATCTGGATCACAAGTTACAACTTCATTTTCCCAGTTAAACATTGCACCCATAGCTTTTAATTGTTGTTCCATAGTTTCTATATTCTTATAAGTAGAATCTTGTGGGTGAATTCCTGTTTTTATTGCAAAGTTTTCAGCAGGTAATCCAAAAGCATCAAATCCCATAGGTTGGAATACATTAAATCCTTCCATTCTCTTCATTCTAGCCCAAGAATCAACTGGACCATAATTAAACCAGTGACCAGCATGTAGTTGACTTCCTGATGGGTAAGAGAACATTTCAAGAGTATAAAGTTTTTTATCTAAATTTTCAGGATTGAATTTATATAAATCATTCTTTTCCCAAATTTCTTGCCATTTCTTATCAATACTAGTTCCGTATTTTCCCATGTTTATTTCCTCCTTAAAATAAATAAAAATAAAAAACCTTTCGCCTCTAAAATTAAGAGACGAAAGGTGTATTTCCGTGGTACCACTCTAATTAGGATAATTTTAATATCCTCACTCAAAACTATAACGGGTTATCCGTACTTGCTTTTAACAAGTATAGCTCCTAGACAAGTTCCTATAGTTTTAGCATTATCTTTCACCAACCGATAACTCTCTAAAGATAAAATATATAGTACTACTTCTACTCAACGCAAAATATAAAATTATTAACAATATAAGTAATTATATATTTTCAAAGGGGCAAAGTCAACTAGAGGAGGATATATTTAGATTTTTTAGTTTTTTTCTAGCTCTCATAATTCTTAAATCAACAGCATTAGGTGTCATATTATAAGTTTCTCCAATTTCTTTAAGGCTTTTATTATAGAAGAATCGTTCAATGCATATATTCTTATCTATATCTTTAAGATTATTAATATGATTTTTTATATTTTCAAGTTCCTCTTTTTGAATTAAGTTTTCTTCTATATCTTCATTAGATTTAATTGTTAAATTATCATCAGTAATATCATTAAAATATTTCTTTTCTTTACGTAACATATCAATAGAAGTATATTTAGTTATTGCAGCAATCCAATTTTTAAATTTATCATCAGAGTAATCAAAATTGTTTATTGAAGTCCAAATTTTAAAAAGAACCTCATTTACACATTCTTCACTTAGCTCAAATGAGTGTAAATTTGAATAAGCTATCTTATATACTAGATTGCCGAAGTTATCTAAAACATATAATAGAGCATCTGGATTTTGAAGTTTTAATTGAGTTATGAAATTTAAATTATTAACCATAGAAGATTCTCCTTACAAAAACTTATGAAGTATGAGGTTTATAAAAAAATAAACTATAGCCAAAGCAAAGATTGAATAGTATATAATTCCAGAAATTCTGCCAATAGAAAATCTTTTATGATTAAAGGGTTTAGCACCAAGCGTTATAAGTAAATCTTTTACTTCAACCATATCATCCATTTTACCCACTAAATAATAAGTAGATAAATTTTCATTAGACCGATAGTCTATATCTATTATTAAGTTGTCACTAGATAATTTTAACCTATCTTTATCCATTCTTGATATTCCTGCTGCTTTTATATATTTCATTGGAATAATCCTTCTATGCTGAAGTCTATAAAAGTTGTCAAAAGAGTAGGATATAAAATAATCTTTTGATATATATATTTGACAATAGAATACTGAATAAAATATAGAAAGAGTAGCATCTTTATTTTCCATACCAGCACCGATTTGGAAAAACTTATCACAAATGATTTTTTTATCTTTAATGGTACAATCCTTACGGGTTGCTTGTAAAGCTAATTCTTTTAAAACTCTAGCATGCTTAACTCCATGAATAATATCATCTTTTCTATCTCCTAAGTTAGCTTCAATTCTTTTTATATTTTCTAAAGAGATATCTGTTTTTAATTCATAATTATTTTCGGTAAATCGTTTTATGTTTTTATAAAGACTTTTCTTTATTCTATTTATTTGTTCTTCTGAAAGAGAAATATTGGGAAGTTTATTTTCATCAATATCTATTAAATCTTTTTTATTCATAATATTTTCCTCCATAAAATTAATTTATATTAATATAATCGATTAAAACAAATAAACATTTCAGTATTTTGGCTGAAAATTCAAAATATGTATTTTAAATGTTAATAAGTTTTTGATATAATTATTAAGAAAATATCAAATCATAAAAAATTATAACTATAAATAAAGATAAATATAGAAGCAATTGCAATAATACTACTCTTTCTTAACAAAATTAATGGACAAGCTATTTAGTTAATAAAGAGTAAATTCATATTATCGCATAGGGGGAATTACCAATGAAATTTTATAACAAACATAACAAAAAGTATGATTGGAAAAACAGAAAGTTAAAAATTACAATATTAGTGAGTTCAATTGTAGTTGGAATAGTTGTAGGGGGGACTTTATTAACTCAAAAATTTTCTAAAAACAAGGAAGTTTTAAAAGCAGTAGCAAGTGATTCTTCACCAACACAAAATCAAGATAATAAAACTGAAAAAAATTATGGGCCTATAGATAAATCTAGTGATAATGAAGTGGAAAATGTTGAATATTTAGAAAAATATATAGCAGAACAGGAAAAAGGGCAGAAGCCTGAAGGAGCTGATGGGAAAAAAGTTGCTTATTTAACTTTTGATGATGGGCCATCAGAAACTGTTACCCCACAAATTTTAGATATTCTTAAATCAGAAAATGTACATGCAACTTTCTTTCTAGTAGGAAAAAATATGGACAAAAATGAAGCAAGCAAGAATTTAGTAAAAAGAGAAGTTGAAGAGGGAAATGCAATAGGAATACATTCTTATTCTCATGATTATAACTATTTGTTTCCAAAAGAAAAAATAAATATAGAAAATTGTATGACTGATTTTAATAAGACAGATGATTCTTTGAAAAAAATATTAGGAGAGAAATTTTCAACAAGAGCATTAAGATTTCCTGGAGGGCAAGAAACTTGGAGTAAAAAGGATCCACAAGGTGCTGATAGTGTGGACAAAGCTTTGCATGAAAAAGATTGGCATCAAATTGATTGGAATTGTTTATCAGGAGATGCAGAGGGAAAAGTTAAAAATGCAGGAGAATTAACAGAATATGCAATAAAGACTATAGGAAAGAGAGAAAAAGCTTTAGTATTGATGCATGATACTTATGGAAAAGAGGAAACAGCAAAAGCGCTACCAGGAATAATACAATATTTAAAACAACAAGGATATGAATTTAAAATAATAAAATAAATTGAAAAAAGCTAATTTTAGAATTTGAAAGTTCTAAAATTAGCTTTTTTATTTATTGATTTTTATGTTGTAGTTTTTTATATGTATAGAATGGTACACCTAGTAACATTAAAATAAACATCCACATAGCAGAATTAGAACCAGATCCATATATAATATATAGAGAATAGCTAAATGCTAATAAAGGAAAGAAACCATGTTTCATAAACCTTAAAAAAGTTAGTTTTGTACCTGATTTATATGTAAGTATTATTTCTGCACATGTACTTAAAGCATATGCAGGTATAAATGATAAAGTTGCTAAATTTATCATAAAGTTAAATGCTTCTGATAAACTAGAAGAGTAATTAAGTATTAACAATAAATTTGTGCATATACTTGATATTACGAGAGAAGCTACAGGCGTTTTGAATTTTGGATGAACATTAGCAAAAATTTTAGGGAATAATCCATCTTCACCAGCAGCATATGCAGCTCGTCCAGTAGTTAATATCCAACCACTTGCAGTCCCCGCAGCAGAAATAGCTATTCCTATAGAAATAAATGAACCACCCCAAGATTGACCAGTAATATGGTTTATTATAGCTGATAATGGAGCATCAGAACTAGCAAGGTCTGTCTGAGATAGTCCCCCCATAGCTAAGAATGATAATAATAAGTATATTATAGTAGCTAAAATAGTTCCTATAATTGTACTTCTTTTTATATTAACTTCTGGATTTTTAATTTCACCACCAGATAATGAAGCACTTTCTAATCCTATAAAAGACCAAAGTGTAACAGCTATAGCACCAGGCAAAGTATTAATTCCCTGAACATCAGGAGAAGAATAAGTACTTAGATAATCTGGATTAAATCCATATATAGCAATAACAACAAAAACTAATATAGCGCCAAGTTTTAGTGTGGTTGTAATTATACCTACTATACTAGCTTCTTTAACACCTTTACAATTAATAAAGGTTAGTATCCATAAAAAAGCAGAAGATACTATAAATGAAACAGCTCCACTTGTAGATAAAATAGGAAAAAATGGAGTTAAGTATTTAATAATTGCAGTTATAATTGCAGCATTTCCTACCCAAGAACCAATCCAAAAGGTCCATGCAACAAGAAAGGCCATAAATTCTCCAAAAGCTTTATTTGTATATACAATTGGACCACCAGTAGAAGGATATCTAGTTCCTAATTTAGCAAATGTTAAAGCTAAAAGAAGAGAACCCACCCCCGTTATAACCCAAGCTAATATTGTTGTAAACGGATTGGACACACTTGCTAAAGTTTGAGGTGCAGTGAAAATTCCAGATCCGACCATATTACCAACAACGATAGCAGTCGCAGCTAACAGTCCAAGTTCTCGTTTTAAATTATTTTTATTATTATTCATTAACGTTCTCCTCAAGAAAAAATAAATCAAAATTAATTATAATGTAGATATTTCTTTTAGACAAGCTATTTTATAGGAATTGTAAAATTGTTTAAGTATGAATAAAAATAGATATTAGTTTAATAAATATGCTAGGGTTTTGGATAAATATTCGATAAAAGAACAGAATAAAAATTTTTTTAAAAAAATACTTTACAACTAATAATAATTATTATATAATAACATATGTAAGGAAAACGCGATACAAAAGATGAATAAAAATGATAAGAAATTAAATTAAATTTGAAAATAAAGGGAGGATATTAATTATGAAAAAATTTGTATGTACAGTATGTGGTTATATTCATGAAGGAGATGTTGCACCAGAAAAGTGCCCAGTATGTGGAGTTGGCCCTGATAAATTTGCAGAACAATCAGGACAAAGAACATGGGCAGCTGAGCATGTTGTAGGAGTTGCACAAGGAGCTAGAGAAGATATAATAGCTGACTTAAGAGCTAACTTTGAAGGAGAATGTACTGAGGTTGGTATGTACTTAGCTATGGCTAGAGTTGCTCATAGAGAAGGTTATCCAGAAATAGGATTATATTGGGAAAAAGCAGCTTGGGAAGAAGCAGAACATGCTTCAAAGTTTGCTGAATTATTAGGTGAAGTTGTAACAGATTCAACTAAGAAGAACTTAGAAATGAGAGTAGATGCTGAAAATGGAGCTACTGCTGGTAAGTTTGACTTAGCTAAGAGAGCTAAAGAGCTGAACTTAGATGCTATACATGACACTGTTCATGAAATGGCTAGAGATGAGGCTAGACATGGAAAGGCATTCCAAGGATTATTAAATAGATACTTTAAATAGATACTTTAAATAGATTCTTTAAATAGATTCTTTAAATAGAAATAAATAAAGTTGTCTCATTAATTTGAGGCAACTTTATTTATTTCTATTTATTGTGGATAATGAAATTTCTTGTTTTTAAATTTATATGTATACTAAGTTTAATTTGAAAAAATAATATTATTATGGTGGATAAAAATTAAATATATAGAAAAATAAATAGTATGCGATATATAGGGCAATTTGACTTTAAATATATGTATTGGTATAATTTATAAAATAAAAAATGGATAAATTAATCATAATTTTATAAAAGATGTAATAATGAAGTGAGTTAACAATATAGGGATTTAAATACTAGTAGAAAATTTAATGCTCATTAGTACGTTTTCAGTAATTAGGTTATACAATTTAAAAGACGATAAAAAATAAGTAGGGGGAAACAATGAAATTTAAAAATATAATATTGACAGTAGTATTAGGAATTTTTCAAATGTTGCTGTTTAATGTCAATACTAAGGCAGCAACAAATAATGAGATGATATGGGAAATACATACAGCTACTGCTTTAGAGAGTACAAGCTCAAATTGGCAGTTTAGAATTGGAGATTATAATAATGATGGAGTGGAGGATTTATATAGTATAAAAAAGGATGGAGGAGCACATACAAATCTTCACATTTTAAGTGGAGAAAGCACCTATCAAAAATTTTTATTACAAACAGCACTTCCTATAGAAGCGACAGGGGATACATGGACGTTTGAATTAGGAGATTATAATGGAGATGGGATTCAAGATTTATATTGTATAAGGAAGGATAGTGGAGCACATACCAATTTGCATATATTGGATGGAAGTACAAATTTTCAAACATTTTTAAATCATATAATACTGCCAATAGAAAATACGGATAATAATTGGGAGTTTAAAACAGGAGATTATGATGGTGATGGAATATCTGATTTATATTGTATAAAGAAAAATGCTGGAAATCATACCAATTTACATGTTCTAAGTGGTAAAGAAAATTATGAAAATTTTTTATGTCAGGTACAATTACCTATTGAGAATACAGGAATAAATTGGGAGTTTGGGGTTAATGACTTTAATCAAGATAAAATATCTGATTTATATTGTATAAAAAAAGATGGAGGAACATCTACCAATATACATATATTAAATGGAAGTAATAGATATCAAACTTTTTTATTACAAACAACAACTATAGAAAGACCAACAAATGAAAGCACTCAATTTATTGTTGGAAAAGGAAACTTAAATATTTATTGTATCGATAAGTATGGAACTAATAGCCAAAAGACAGAATTACATAAGTTTGGTTGGCAGGATTTGGAACCAGAGAAATCAAAAGTAGATAAAGTTATTGATGAAGCAATGAAACATTTAGGAAAACAATATGTTTATGGTGCAGAAGGACCCAATGTTTTTGATTGTTCAGGATACACATCTTATGTATATAGACAAGCTTTAAACATTGAAATAGGGAGAACTACATATGATCAAATCAACTCAGGAAGAGAGATATCACAAAGTGAATTAAAACCTGGGGATTTGGTATTTCCTCATTCTGGACATGTAGGAATATATGTTGGTAATGGGCAAATGGTTCATGCACCTCAGACTGGAGATGTTGTTAAAGTATCATCAGTATATAATTTTTGGAGAGCTAGAAGAATAATAGAGTAAAGATAGTTTTTATTAGAGGCTCGCACTAAGATAACTTAATGATAAATAAAAAGTGAACCATACTACAAAAGTTGGTTCACTTTTTATTTTAAGCTTTAATTATTTCTTTAACAGCATTTATTAATATTTCTTCATCATAATAATGAATAAAATGATCAGCATTTTTTACAACTACTTGAGAGGATTTCTTTGACCAAGAAAGCATCTCTTCCTGAGATTGAAACCATGCTTTATTAAAATCTTTTGAAAAAGCTTTTCTATTCCCAGCAGTAATAATATATAAAGGTATGTTTTTTAAGTTTATTCCATTTCTTAATATTAATGAACAATTTGCTGAAAATTGTTTGAGTTCTTTTATCATATATTCATTATAATAATTTCTCACATGAAGCCGACTTTTTAAATGTCTCAAATCTTTTGAAGGTATATTTCCTATAGTTTTCTTTTTAATATACGGAAATTTTGTGACTAATCTATAAAATCCTGTGTATTTGAAAAAAGTAGCTATTCTTATGTGAGCTATAGATGGAAGTTTTAGTTTATCTTTAAACTCAGGGTTAAAAGCATCATCCATAATTATGCCCTTGACTTCAGATGGAAAAAGTTCAGCATAACGTAAAATTTCTACACTTGCCATTGAGTGACATAAGAAAATGTAAGGAGGTGTATGACCACATTCTTTTAATGAAAATCTAATATCATGTACAAGATTATCAAGGCTTACATTTGTATATATATCAGGACTAAAACCATAACCATATTTTTCATATAAAGCTGTTTTAGAAAAATTTGAAATTTTATCTTGGAGACTAAAAAAATCACAATAAGGACTAGTTATACCTAAGCTTGAGGCAAATACAATAGTTGTATCACCATCTCCTTTAGAAACGACATGAATATTACCATTTGAAGTTTTTATTAGGTGTCCTGGATAAGTTAATCTTTTTTTCTGTAAATATAGAATTATTTCTTCTAATATTAAACCAATTGTGAGAATACAAGCTGTTATGAGAGTTAATTTTAAGAAAATCATAGTCCAACCTCTTTCCATAATTTACTATAATATAAATATAGGATATTTTAATAAATAGGTCAACTAAAGCGTTGATGATTTAGTTGCTAATTTTTAATTTAAAATATATAATTTTATGTAATTGGAACTAAGGTGGGAGGAATAAATAGAAATGATGCACTTATTGTTTTGGATTGTGGCTGCATTATTAGCATTAAATATATCATTTTGTTTATCATTAATATTTATAGAAAGAAAAGATCCAACTACTACTTGGGCATGGTTATTGATAATGCTTATATTACCAGGATTAGGATATGCTATATATATATTATTTGGCCAAAATTTAAGTAGGGAAAAATTGTTTAAAGAGAAGACTTTTAAAGATGAAGCCAGAAGAAGAGAAATGTCTAATTATTTTCTTCAAGATAAAACAGGAGAACATGTTCCAAGCGAATATTTTGATTTAATAAGAATGAACTATAATCATTGTGGAGCAAAATATAAACAGAGAAATTCTATAGATATATACTATGATGGAGAGGATAAATTTCAAGCACTTATCAAGGATTTAAATAATGCAAAGAAATTTATTCATATTCAATATTATATATTTAGAAGAGATTCTATTGGAAAGAAGATAATAGAGATATTGGAAAAAAAGGCAGCAGAGGGAGTAGAAATTAGATTTTTAGTTGATAGTATGGGGTCATATACTTTGACAAAGAAACTTATGAAAAAGTTTTTAAGTAATGGAGGAAAATTTGAAATATTTTTTCCAGGAATTTTACCTCATATAAATACTCGTATTAATTATAGAAACCATAGAAAGATTGTGGTTATTGATGGGGAATCTGGATATATTGGTGGGTTTAATGTAGGTAAGGAATATATAAATCAAGATTCAAAAATAGGTTTTTGGAGAGATACTCATATAAGAATTAAAGGAGAAGCTGTTAATGAATTAACTGATAGGTTTTTACTTGATTGGTGTTATGCTTCAGGAGAAGATATTGACGATTTTAGTATTTTCTACTCTAAAGAAATTTCTAAAGATGGAGATATAGGAATACAGATTGTAACAAGTGGACCTGATCATAAAGAAGAGTACATAAAACATGGATATTTAAAGATGATTAATAATGCTAAAAAGAGTATTTATCTACAAACTCCATACTTTGTACCAGATGAACCTGTACTTGAAGCATTAAAACTTTCTGCTTTGTCTGGTGTAGATGTAAGAATAATAATACCAGAAAATCCTGATCATATTTTTATGAAGTGGGCATCAAATTCATATATTGGAGAATTGTTAGATTTAGGGGTCAAAATATATGCATATGAAAATGGATTTATTCATGCTAAGACTATAGTTGTGGATGGTCAGGTATCTTCTATTGGAACAGCAAATATGGATATTAGAAGTTTTAAACTTAATTTTGAAGTAAATGCTTTTATTTTTGATGATAGAGTGGCTGAAAATTTAGAAAAGCAATTTTTTGTAGATATTAAGAACTCAAAAGTAATAACTAAGGAAAGCCATGATAATAGGAGTATAGGGATGAGGATGAAAGAGTCATTAATAAGATTACTTTCGCCGATTTTATAAAAAAGACATTGAAATATATTGACAATATTAGTTAAAGTGATATATTATTATAAAAAGGAAAATATAATAAAGAATTTTATATTAAATTGATAATGGAGGAAATTATGGAGCAAATAGTAAAAAAAATAGAAGCAAAATTTTATAACTTTTTTTACTTTATATTCTGGGGCTTTTATTTTAGCGCTGGCTATTTGTTTTGTAAAAAAAGAATAATACCTTCATAATGAGTATATAATTTTTTATAGGTTAAATTAATTTTTTGTAGATTATTATTCGAGAGAACTCATTATTGGGTTCTCTTTTTTAATATAAAAAATACTAGGGGGCAAGAAAAATGATAGTAATATTAAAACCAGGAACGAACCAAAAAGAGATTGATACTCTTACAGAAGCAATTCAAAAAAAGGGAGTTGAAGTTAATCCAGTTATAGGTAAAGATCTTATAATTTTAGGATTAGTAGGAGATACAAGTAAAATTGATCACACTCAAATTGAAGCTAATAGAAATGTTGAAAAGGTAATGTATGTAGCAGAACCTTTTAAAAAAGCTAATAGAATGTTTCATCCAGAATCATCTATAATAGATGTAAATGGTAATAAAATTGGTGGCAATAAGCTTGCTATGATTGCAGGACCTTGTTCTGTTGAAAGCGAGGAACAAATAATTTCAATTGCAGAAGATGTTAAGAAGAGTGGGGCAAACTTCTTAAGAGGTGGTGCATTTAAACCAAGAACATCACCATATGCATTCCAAGGATTGAAGTATGAGGGATTAGAGCTATTAAAGGCTGCTAGAGAAAAAACAGGGCTTCCAATAGTAACTGAACTTATGTCACCATATGACATTGAAAAATTCGTAGAAGATGTAGATGTAATACAAATTGGAGCAAGAAATATGCAAAACTTTGATTTACTTCGCGAACTTGGAAAAACAAATAAAACCATTCTTTTAAAGAGAGGATTATCAGCAACTATAGAAGAATGGTTAATGTCAGCTGAATATATTATGGCTGGTGGAAATGAAAATGTAGTTCTTTGTGAAAGAGGAATAAGAACTTTTGAAACCTATACAAGAAACACTTTAGATTTAAGTGCAGTTCCAGCTGTTAAAAAACTTAGCCATTTACCAATAATAATTGATCCAAGTCATGCTACAGGAAAATGGTGGATGGTTGATCCTCTTGCAAAGGCAGCTGTTGCAATAGGTGCAGATGGATTAATTATAGAAGTTCATAATGACCCAGCAAATGCATTGTGTGATGGGCAACAATCAATTAAACCTTGCGTATACAATGATTTAGTTCAAGAATTAAAATTAATAGCTAAGGCTGTTGGAAGAGAAATTTAATATAAGGAATGATTAAAATTGGGAAGAAAATTATATGTTGATTTGAAAGAGAATAGTTATAACATCTTTATAGAAAAAGGTATTTTAAATAAAATTGGAAAAAAAATAAAGGAAATCTATAAAGGTGATAGAGTATTTATTTTAACTGATGAAAATGTAAATAAGTATTGGGGAGATAAGGTAAAATTGTCCCTTGAAGAAGAAGGATTCACAACTAAGGTTATGGTATTAAAGCCAGGAGAAGAAACAAAATCTTTTAATACTCTTCCAGAAATATATAATGAGCTGCTTGATTTTAAACTTAATAGGAAGGAACTTATAATAACTTTAGGTGGTGGAGTTATTGGAGATTTAGGAGGCTTTGTAGCTTCCTCCTTCTTAAGAGGGGTGGACTTTATACAAGTGCCAACATCTTTGTTAGCTCAAGTAGATAGTTCAGTAGGAGGAAAGGTAGCAGTTGATCTTGAAAGAGGAAAGAATCTTATAGGAAGTTTTTATCAACCCAAAGCAGTATTGATTGATCCAGAAGTACTTGATACATTGCCTGAAAAATTTTATAAAGATGGTATGGGAGAAGTTATTAAGTATGGATGTATTAAAGATAAAGTGTTCTTTGATAAGCTAATGAACTTAAAAAGTAAAGAAGAGGTAATGAGTAATATTGAAGATATTATTTATACATGCTGTTCAATTAAGAAAGATGTAGTTGAAAAGGATGAAAAAGATTTAGGAGAAAGAATGTTATTAAACTTTGGGCATACATTAGGTCATGCTATAGAAACTTTTTATAATTTTTCAGGATTTAGTCATGGAGAAGCTGTGGCTATAGGAATGTATAGTATTTCTCTTGAAGGTGAAAAACAAGGAATAACTAGAAAAGGTGTGGCAGAAAAAATAAAAGATATATTAATAAATTATGATTTGCCATATGAAACAAATATAGAGGATAATGAGGCCATAGTAGAAACAATTTCTCTAGATAAGAAGAATTTAGGAAATAAGTTAAAAGTAATATTACTTCAAGATATAGGAGAAAGTATTATATACGATACAACACCAAATTTCTTTAAGGTGGTGAAATAATGGGAAATATAAAAATTTACCAAAAGGAACTAAAGGGAGAGGTAAGGATACCTCCTTCAAAAAGTATGGCTCATAGAGCAATAATATGTGCAGCTTTAGGAGATGGTATAAGTAAAGTTTCAAATATAGATCTTTCAGACGATATTATAGCAACTATTGATTCAATGAAATCACTTGGAGCAGTAATAAATGATTTAGGTAAAGGAACTTTAGAAATTAAGGGATTAAATTCAAAAGAAGTTTTAGCAACAAGAGAGTATGAAAGAGTGATTGATTGTAATGAATCAGGATCTACATTAAGATTTTTAGTACCTATTGCATTAGCCTTTGAAGGAACTACTAGATTTGTTGGAAGAGGCAATCTTGGAAAGAGACCATTAGACACATATTATGAAATATTTGATTTGCAAGGTATTAAATATAGTTATAAAGAAGGAATACTTGATTTAGTGGTTTCAGGATTATTAAAAGCAGGGGAATTTAAGATTAAAGGCAATATAAGTTCACAATTTATAACAGGTCTTATGTTTACATTACCTTTGTTAAAAGGAGATTCTAAAATAATTATAACAACGGAATTGGAGTCTAAAGGATATTTAGATTTAACACTATCTGCTATGAAGGATTTTGGAATAGACATTATTAATAATGATTACAAGGAATTTATTATAAAGGGCAATCAAATTTATAAAAGTAAAGATCATAGAGTTGAAGGAGATTATTCGCAAGGAGCATTTTTCTTATCAGCTGATGCATTAGGAGCAGAAGTTAATATACTAGATCTTAAAGAAGATTCTCTTCAAGGGGACAAGGAAGTTATAGATATATTAACTAGAATGGGAACAGTAATAATAAAGGAAGGAAATGGTGTGGTGGCTAAGTGTAACAACTTACACAGCACTAAAATAGATGCATCCCAATGTCCAGATATCATACCAGTTATATCTTTAGTTGCAGCATTAAGTACAGGAAAAACTGAAATAATTAATGCAGGAAGACTTAGAATAAAAGAATGTGACAGGTTAAATGCAGTTACAGTTGAGTTAAATAAATTAGGGGCTAAAATTGAACAAAGAAAAGATAGCCTTCTTATAGAAGGTGTAACTGAATTAAATGGTGGGGTAGAAGTTTGGAGTCATAAAGATCATAGAATTGCAATGACATTAGCTGTTGCATCAACTAGATGTAAAGAGCCAATAATTTTAAAAGATTATGAGTGTGTGTCTAAATCCTATCCACAGTTTTTTGAAGATTTTAAGATGTTAGGAGGTAATTTTCATGAGTGGAATGTGGGGGAATAATTTGAAGATATCCATATTTGGAGAATCTCATGGAGTTGGTATTGGAGTAACTATAGATGGTCTTCCAGCAGGCATAGAGTTAGATTTAGAAAAAATAGATAAAGAAATGAAAAGAAGAGCTCCAGGTAGAAATAATTTATCAACACCTAGAAAAGAAGGTGATCTTCCAGAGATATTAAGTGGCTTTTTTGAAGGAAAAACAACAGGGGTACCATTAACAGCTGTTATTAGAAATAGTGATACTCGTTCAAAAGATTATGGAAAATTAAAAGATTTAATGAGACCAGGTCATGCAGATTATACAGGAAATATAAGATATGGTGGATTTAATGATTATAGAGGTGGAGGACATTTTTCAGGAAGAATAACTGCACCATTAGTATTTGCAGGGGCTATCTGCAAACAAGTTTTGGCTTTAAAAGGAATAGAGATAGGAACTCATATAAATAGTATAAAAAATTTAAAGGACAAAAGTTTTGACTATGTGAATATTACTAAAGAGGAGCTTCATAAATTAAGCTTAAAAGAATTGCCATTAATAGATGAATCAAAAGAAGATAATATAAGAAAAGTTATATTAGATGCAAGAAAAGAAGGAGATTCTGTTGGAGGAACAATAGAATGTGCTATATTAGGGGTAGAACCAGGATTAGGAAATCCATTTTTTGATTCTGTAGAATCAACTTTATCACATCTGTTATTTTCAGTTCCAGCAGTAAAGGGAGTTGAATTTGGTTTAGGATTTGGAATAACTGAAATATATGGCTCAAAAAGTAATGATTCCTTCTATTATTATGAAGATAAAGTAAGAACACATAGTAATAACAATGGTGGTATCTTAGGTGGTATAACAAATGGAATGCCTATAATTTTTAAGGTAGCTATAAAGCCAACATCATCTATATCTAAAGAACAAAATACAATAAATATAAGGGAAAAGAAGGATGAAACACTAGTAGTTCAAGGAAGACATGATCCATGTATAGTCCAAAGAGCAATTCCGGTTATAGAAGCTGTGGCTGCTATTGGAGTACTTGATTTATTAAAGGGGAGATATGGATGGCAGATTTAGAGGAGTACAGAAAAGAAATAGATGGTATAGACAAAGAATTGGCTGTATTATTTGAAAAAAGAATGAATATGGTTTTAAAGATTGCTGAATATAAGAAAGAAAATAAAGTTGAAATATTTCATAAAAATAGAGAAGATACTGTATTAAAGAAGGCTATAGACAATCTGCAAAATGAAGATTATTCAGATGAAATAGTTAAGTTTTTTAATGCAACAATGGAAATTGGAAAAGGGCTGCAAAGAAGAAAAATAGAAGAGAGTAAAAAATTAGTAGAAATAGAAATTAAAAGATCAGAAATAGATAAAGGAAAGAAGGTTGGATTTCCAGGGGTCATGGGTTCTTTCACAGAAGAAGCAGCTATAAAGTTTTTTGGAGATAATAGTGATAGGATTTCATATGAAGGATTCAGTGATATATTTAAAGCAATAGAATCAGGTGAAGTTGATTATGGAATACTTCCAATTGAAAATTCATCTACAGGAGCTATTTCAGAGAATCTAGATCTTTTAAGAAGCTATGGATTTTATATTGTTGGAGAAGAATGTATAAGAATAGATCAAAATCTTGTTGGAATAAGAGGAGCAAGAGTAGAAGATATAACTGAAGTATATTCCCATCCACAAGGAATTGAGCAAAGTAGTGACTTCTTAAGAAGATATCAGAATTGGAAGATGATTCCTTTTCATAATACTGCAACTAGTGCAAAACTTATAAAGGACCTTTCAGATAAAACAAAAGCTGCAATTGCAAGTAAGCGTGCTGCTAAAATTTATGGACTTGAAATAATTAAGGAATGTATAAATAACCAAAAAGACAACTATACAAGGTTTATTATCATATCTAAAGAACTAAATGTAGTTAAAGATGCTAATAAGGTAAGTGTTGTGTTTTCACTTGAAAATGAAGCAGGAACATTATATAGGTTACTTAGACATTTTGCAGAAAATAATATAAATATGATAAAAATAGAATCAAGGCCTATGAAAGATAGCTCATGGAAGTATTTCTTATATGTAGATTTTGAAGGACATATTGAGAGTGAAGAGGTTATTAATGCCTTAAAACTTATTGAAACAAATTCTGCATATTTCAAGCTATTGGGGGCTTATGAGAAAAAAGTTAGTTAAGGAGGAGAATAATGGAGTTTTATGGTTTAGTTGGTGAAAAGTTATCCCATAGTCTTTCTCCAGAAATAAACAGTAAAATATTTGAAGCTTTAGGCATTAAGGCAGGTTATAAGCTTTTTGAAATTCCAAAGGAAGATATAAAAAATCTTGGAGAATCTCTTAAATTATTGAAAATAAAAGGGGTTAATGTAACTATTCCATATAAGGAAGTAGTTATAAATCAACTTGATGCAATATCTGAAGAGGCTAAAGCTATAGGTGCTATAAATACTATTGCTCTTAAGGATGGCAAGTTATATGGATATAACACTGATTATTTCGGATTTGCTAGTATGCTTTCAATAAATAATATAGATGTCAAAGAGAAAACTTGTGTAGTTTTAGGTGCTGGAGGAGCTTCTAAAGCAGTAGTTACTTATCTTTTAGATAAAGATGCAAGAAAAGTTTATCTTGTAAGTAGAGATAAAAATAAAGTTATTAATACAAATTCTAAGATTAAAATAGTAAATTATAAAGAATTAGAAAAGATTAATGGAGATATAATTATAAATACTACTCCAGTAGGAATGTATCCTAAAGTAGGTATATCACCAGTAAGTAAGGATATAATTGAAAAATATGATATTTTAGTTGATATTATTTATAATCCTAAAATAACAGAGTTTTTAAGGATTGGACAGGAACTTAACAAAAAGATTTGTGGTGGCCTATATATGCTAGTTGGGCAAGCAATTAAATCAGAAGAGATATGGCAAGAAAGAAGTATTGACCTAAAAGTATTAAGTGAAATCTATGATGAATTAGAAACTAAGTTTAATTAGGAGGAAGAATTTAAATGGTATCAAAAAAAAATAATATAGTTTTAATTGGGATGCCAGGATGTGGTAAAAGTACTTTGGGTAAAAGTCTTGCAGAAGAATTTAAATTTAAATTTTATGATATGGATGAATATATACAAAAAATTTCAAAGAAGACTATACCAGAATTATTTGAAGAAAGTGAAAGTATATTTAGAAAATGGGAGTGGAAGGCATGTGAAGAGTTATCTAAAAAAGATAAGGCTGTCATTTCTTCTGGTGGTGGAGTTGTAAAAATAAAGAGAAATATAGATATTTTAAAAAAAGATTGTATAATTCTATTTATTGATAGGGCTGTAGAAGATATAATTAAAGATGTAGATATAAATAAAAGACCATTATTGAAAGATGGTGCAAATAAATTATATGAATTACATAATGAAAGATATACACTTTATAATGAAGCTGCTGATATAATGGTTGAAAATGTTGGAAACTTAGATGAGGTTCTTAATAAGTGTAAAGAAAAAATTGCTAAAAGTTTAGGGATAAAGCTCTAATAGAGCATTACCATATATTAATTTAGGATAGTAGTACAGAAAAAGAATATTTATTTAGTACAGGAGGATATGAAATGATTATTATTATGAACGCAAAATGCGGAGAAGAACAAATTAATAAGGTGGTTGGTATCGTTGAGTCTAAGGGGCTTGGCATAAACCTTTCAAGGGGGACAACTAACTGTATAATTGGATGTGTTGGAGATACATCTGTCTTAGAGGCTAATAAGCTTTTAAGAATAGAGGGAGTAGATAAAGTGTTAAAGGTACAAGAACCTTTCAAAAAGGCAAATAAGTTATTTAAACCAGAACCAACAGTAGTTGATGTTAATGGTGTTAAGATAGGTGGAAAAAATTTAGGAATCATGGCTGGACCTTGTTCAGTTGAGTCAGAGGAACAAATAATTGAAGTGGCCAAGAGCGTTAAAGAATCAGGTGGTAATTTCTTAAGAGGTGGAGCATTTAAACCTAGAACATCACCGTACAGTTTTCAAGGATTAGAACTTGAAGGATTAAAATTGTTAAAAGCAGCTAAACAGGAAACAGGACTTCAAATTGTTACAGAACTTATGTCAACGGATTACATAGATGATTTTGTTGAAAATGTTGATGTAATTCAAATAGGTGCAAGAAATATGCAAAACTTTGATTTGTTAAAACAAATAGGAAAGACGAATAAACCAGTTCTTTTAAAGAGAGGTTTATCTGCAACTATTGAAGAATGGTTAATGTCGGCTGAATACATAATGGCAGGTGGAAATGAAAATGTAATTCTTTGTGAAAGAGGAATAAGAACATTTGAAACTTACACAAGAAATACATTAGATTTAAGTGCAATTCCAGTTGTTAAGAGATTATCTCATTTACCAATTATAATTGATCCAAGCCATGCTGGTGGATTCTGGTACTTAGTAGAACCCATGGCTAAGGCTGCAATAGTAGCTGGTGCAGATGGACTTATGATAGAAGTACACAATGATCCTGAGAATGCATTAAGTGATGGACAACAATCAATAAAACCAGAAAACTTTAGAAGTTTAATGGAAAAAATTAAGGTTCTAGCTGAGCTTGAAGGAAAAGAGATTTAGGTGGGTAAAATGAATATTGTTATTGTGGGGCTTGGAGTAATAGGTGGTTCTTTTGCAATGGCACTAAATAGAATAGGGTACAAAAATGTTTATGGTGTTGATGTAAATGAAGAAACATTAAAAAAAGCAAAAGTACTTGGTATAATTAAAGAAGGGTGTACTTCAGGTGAAAACTTTTTTAAAGAAGCTGATTTGATAATTATGTCTATATATCCAAAATTAGTGATTGATTTTGTGAATAGAAATAAAGATAATTTTAAAAGTGGTGCTATAATAACTGATGCAACTGGTATAAAAGGAATGTTTATTAAAGAAATAATAGATATTCTACCAGAGGATGTTGACTTTGTTTTTGGTCACCCTATGGCAGGGAGAGAGAAAAAAGGAATTGATTTTGCAACTGATAAAGTATTTATGAATGCAAATTATTTAATAACTCCTATTAAAAGAAATAAGGAAGAAAACATAAAAGTTGTAGAAAATTTAGCTAAGGAAATAGGTTTTAAAAGAATACGTAGAATAACACCAGAATTTCATGACGAAATGATAGGGTTTACTTCACAATTACCTCATGCTATGGCTGTAGCTCTTATAAATAGTGATGAAGAAGATAGAGATACAGGAAGCTTTATTGGGGATAGTTATAGAGATTTAACTCGTATAGCTAATATAAATGAAGAACTTTGGAGTGAACTTTTCCTGGGAAATAAGAATAATTTGTTGAAAGCAATAAATAATTTTGAATTAGAGTTAGATTTGATAAAGAAAGCTATATATGAAGATGACAAAGAAATGCTTATGGAGTTCTTTAGAAAGTCTACTAAAAGAAGAGAAAAGCTGTAAGGTACAATTTAAAGGTTAGTGTTGAAAATGAATATCTATAATTTTTATAAATCAACAATACAAATTAAAAAAGTGGCATTGCCACTTTTTTTTCTTTAACAAAAGTATTTAATAGAATATTTTTTATAGTATTCTTGATTTTTTATCATGCTTGGATTAGATATTATTTGATAAAATATACATTTCGTAACCAAAAAATGTAATTAGAATAAAACAAAGAGTCATATATAATTCTTCACTATTATACAAAATATACTATAAAAACAATATTAAACCTATATTGACTAATTTATCATTATAATATATAATATGGAACATATGTTAGATAGGAGGATAAATATGTCAAAAAATAATAAGAGTATAAAAGTATTTTTTAGTTTTGTACTATCAATTTTAATGATGGTAACGATTACGCTAGGGAGTTTTAGTGTGGCTAATGCAGCTTCAGTTAGTGGACAAGCTATTGTGAATGAAGCTAAGAATTATTTAGGAAAACCATATGTATGGGGAGCAAAAGGACCTGATAGTTTTGACTGCTCAGGGTTTACATCATATGTGTATAAAAAAGTAGCTAATATTGATATTGGCCCAGATACATATACACAAATTAACGCAGGTAGGGAGGTATCGCAAAGTGAATTACAGCCTGGAGATTTAGTGTTTCCACACTCTGGTCATGTAGGTATCTATGTTGGTAATGGACAAATAATACATGCACCTCAAACAGGAGATGTAGTAAAAATATCATCAATTTGGAAATTCTGGAGAGCTAGAAGAATAATAGAAGGACCTAGTAGATCTAGTCTTGAAAATCTATTATTTAATGCAAATTTATATCATGATAAGTATGAAGATTTAAGAAATACTTTTGGAAATGATGTTGATCAACTTAATAATCATTTTTATACTAGTGGAATAAAGGAAGGACGTTCTGCATCAGAAGTTTTTGATGTAAGTTATTACTTAAGTCATAATCAAGATCTTATTAATGCATTTGGTGGAAATAATTATGAAGCTGCATATAACCATTTCATAACTTCTGGTTATAAGGAATCAAGAGATCTTTCACCAGTATTTAATATGGAAACATATATAAAAAATAATCCAGATGTAGCTAATACATATGGAACAGATCATGAAGGAATTATGAGACATTTCTTAACTAATGGAATGAAAGAAGGAAGAAATGCAAGTGTAAACTTCAATTTAGATGTGTATAAATTCAATTATGAAGATTTAAGAAATGCATTTGGAGATAATAATCAATCATATTATGATCATTATTTAACAAGTGGAATAAATGAGGGACGTATTGCAAATCGTATAGTATTTAAGACAGCTACAGGAGATTTAATATTTAATGCAAAATTCTATGCAGATAAATATACAGATTTGAAACAAGCTTTTGGATGTGATGAAATACAATTAGCTAAGCATTTTATAACTAATGGAATAAAAGAAGGACGTACTGCATCAGAAGCATTTGATATAAGCTATTATTTAAATAACAATCCTGATCTTATAGCTGCTTTTGGAAAAGATAACTACCAAGCTGCATATGATCATTTCTTAAGTAATGGATATAAAGAAAATAGAAAACTTTCACCTGTATTTGATATGGGATATTACATTAAAAACAATCCAGATGTAGTACAAGCATATGGAAATGATTATAACGGAATAATCAATCACTTCTTAACATGTGGAATGAAAGAAGGAAGAAGAGGCAGTGAAGAATTTGATTTAAATACTTATAAAAATAAGTATTCAGATTTAAAAAATGCATTTGGAGAAGATAATAAAGCATATTATGATCATTATCTTCAATGTGGAATAGCTGAAGGAAGAACAGCAAAATAAGTAAAAAAGTGGCTTAAGCCACTTTTTTACTTATTTTCTTCAATTAATTCATAGATAGTTTTGGAAGTTGTATCTTCCATAGTATAGCCAAGCAATTTAACAATTCTTTCAAGTTTTTTTTCAGAATCTGTTTCTATTTCTATATATGGAAATGGGCAAAAAGTAGCATCATTAATATCAATCTCTACTAGACCGTCTTCTAATTCATAACTTTCTCGAAACTTCTTTATGGATTGTTTAAGAATTAATCCAAGTGAATTAAAAATACCTTCAGCAGCAGTTTTATCTTCTACTAATATCTCATTTTCTTCCATCTCTTTAAAGCGGCCTTGTGATATAAGTTTTTTTGTTGTCATAAAATATATTTCTTTTTTATTTAATAAATCATCAATAGTTCTTATTCGAGCATAACCTCTATTTTTTAAAAGTCGGTCATCTTCAAAATCATATATATTATTAATTTGATTTTCTTCTTTTACTTTATTTGCACCATTCTCAACAAGGATGTGTCTAATATTAGCAACATCAATCTTAATTATTCTTGTTTCTAATTCATTCATATTATCTCTCCTAAAATGTAAAATGCATATTATAATTGTTAAAAATTGACTAAGGAATATATAATCAATTAATTATATCATAAAATAAATATATAAGTTATTTTATCCTTTTATTTGAGAAATACAATTAGTATAATAGAAATATAGAAAAATTTATTATATTTTGAAGGATACATTAGGAGGAGTTAATAATGGCAAAACATTTACACATAATGGCAGAAGAAGGATCTATTTCAGAAACAGTTCTTTTACCAGGAGATCCACTAAGAGCAAAATTTATAGCTGATAATTATTTAGAAAATGCTAAGTGCTATAATACTGTAAGAGGTATGTATGGATACACTGGCACATATAAAGGAAAAAGAATATCAGTACAAGGGACAGGTATGGGGCTACCATCTCATTCTATCTATGTAAACGAACTAATTAGATTTTATGGAGCAAAGAGATTAATAAGGATAGGTTCAGCTGGATCTATGAATGATAATGTTAATGTTAGAGATATTGTATTAGCTCAAAGTGCATCAACAAATTCAGGTATTAATAAAAGAAGATTTAATGGTATGGATTATGCTCCAACTGCAAATTTTGAACTATTATTAAAAGCTTATAATAAAGCTTCAGAGAAGGGTGTTAATGTTAAAGTAGGTAATGTATTATCTTCAGATTTATTTTATGATGATACAAATGGATCAATTAAATTATGGGCAGATTATGGTTGTTTAGCTGTAGAAATGGAGACAGCAGAACTATATACTGTGGCTGCTAAGTATGGAGTTGAAGCTCTATCAATACTTACAATATCTGATCATATGTTTAAAGGGGAAGAGACAACTCCAGAGGAGAGAGAGACTACCTTTACACAAATGATGGAAATTGCTTTAGAGTTAGGTTAGGTATATAGCATTATGGGGAAGAAGGTAAATGTCAAAGAAATTATAAGAAAAATTATATTTTTTATTTCACTAGCAGTTTTTCTTGTATGTGCATATAAATTGTATAGTATTTTAAGTGAATATAATAATAACTCTAAGTCTTATGATGAAGTAAGAGAATATTCTCCAGAGGTAGTAGAAGACAATGGAAAAAATAAATTTACTTTTATGCCAGAAAACTATGATAAATTATATCAAATGAATAACGACTTTAGAGGTTGGATTTATATTCCTAATACTAAAATAAGTTATCCTTTAGCTCAAACGGATAACAATGACTATTATTTAAATCATAATTTTAAGAAAGAGAAGAATAGTGGAGGGTCTATATTTGTTTCAGCAGATAATAAAGAGCCGTTTGTTGATAAGAATACTATAGTGCATGGTCATCATATGAAGGATGGAAGTATGTTTGCGGATTTAATGAAATTTAAGGATCAAACCTTTGCTAAAGATACTCCTATTTATATAAACACAAAAAACAAAGTTTTTCAATATGAAGTTTTTTCTGTATTTTTTGAAAAGGCAAATAGTGATTCATATGTAAATAAATTTTCATCTTCTCAATCATACTTAAAATATATAAATAACCTAAAAGGAAAATCGATGTTTGGGTTAGAGAGAAAACCATTTGGGCAAGATGATAAAATGATAATTTTATCCACTTGTGATTATGATGTTAATGATGGAAGACTTCTTGTATGTGCAAAATTAGTTTCTAGTACAGATTATTAAAATCAGCCATATGGCTGATTTCAGAGTGTCGACAAAGTCGACACTCTTTCGTTTTTATAATAAAATATTCTTGGGTGATAAAAATGTTAACAAAGAA